>JBOFFD010000746.1:0-5763 GCA_051648425.1 Planctomycetia bacterium | reverse complement strand
TGGGTACATAACCTCCTTTCCTGGTCAGTGTATCGAATCGATCCAACTCAAAGCTCGCCTTTTCACCGCTCCACCGAACGATGGCAGAGCCTGACTCCGTGTCTGAGCGAGCGGATGAGCTCACCAGGTAGTGAAGCCGCAGTTCGCCCGTAGGCGCATTCTTAAGGTTGGCTGTTTGGGATTCTAGAACGACTTCGACCAATCCGGCGTCGCCGTCGACTCTTCCAGTGACGATCAGAACGGCCGAACAAAAGACTCCAAGAGAAAGCATGACGAACCTCTGGTTGAATGTGACGCCGTCCCCGGCAACAGGCGAACCGGGCGTAGAAACGGGACCGGCTTTTCTGTCCGTCCCTGAGAATTGAGCGAGTGGAGAGTGCTGTGACGCGGCGATTTCAAGGTTTGTCTACACATTTCGCGTTGTACGGATTGAGAGCACTTGAAATGGTAGCCTTCGGCGCCGTGACCCAGGCTTTGTATGTTCCTTGCTTAGAGGAGCATTGATTGATCTCCGGAAGGTACACGCATTCCGATTCGTAGCTGCATGGAACATCAGAGAGTTCGGTGTGCTGCCAACAGCACCATCCCTCCGCCGATTTCGTGCACCCATGTTGCGCGCCGCCACCTGAGGAGAAGCCAATGGATGCATTGCATATCATTGGATCTCTACCGTTGGCAATGCAACCGATGTCGGAAGTGATATGACAGCCTGGAAGCTGCTCGGATTTCTTGTCGATTGATGCCATGTATCCACCGCCAAAAAGGCTGGCGGCTTCAAAGTCGGAGATTCGAGTGAACCTGTGGGAATGAACCGATTGGTCCCCAACCAACGACAGAAAGCTTGCGGTGACTGCAAACGAGAGGCACAGTCCAGCGACGCCGATCGACCATTGAGTACGCATGATGCGTCTCTGCTGAAGTGCTGAAGTGCACTGTGATCAGTGTAACGACTTCAGGGACGGCCTGTCAACAAAAATCTCAAGAATCTTCCGTCGTCAGAGTGTTCGGGGATTGCGCTGGTCGGACCGAGGTGCCGGAGGCGCTTCGGTTCCCGTACAACGTTTGGAAGGCGAGAGACGGCGTCGAAGTGGACGGAGGGCGGCGATGAGTGGTGTGTTCGAGGTTCGGCGGGCGGGGTTGGGGGACGTCGAGCGGATGGTGGAGTGGGCCGACCGTGAAGGGTGGAACCCCGACGCCGAGGCGGCCGGGCCGTTTTTCGCCGCCGACCCCACCGGCTTCTTCCTGGGCCTCGTCGACGGCGAAATGGTCGGCTGCGCCTCGGCCGTCCGCTACGACGACTCCTTCGCCTTCTTCGGCCATTACATCGTCGCCAAGGAACACCGCGGCAAAGGGTTCGGGATGGCGCTGACGCAGGCGCGGCTCGACTATGTCGGCGATCGGGCCGTCGGCCTGGAAGGCGTGCTGCCGATGGTGGAACGGTACAAAAGGCTCGGATTTCAATTGCAGTTCCGCACCTTGCGGTACTCGGTGAATTCGGCGGTCGTGGCCGACGCCGTTGTGCCGCCGCCCACCGGCGTGGTGCTGGAACCGGCGGCGTCGCTGCCGTTCCCGGACCTCGTTGCGTACGACGCCCGCTATTTCCCCGCGTCGCGGCCCGCCTTCCTCCACCAGTGGATTTCCCAGAAGGGGGCGATCGCGTTCACCGCGCAGTCGAACGCGGGGCTGGTCGGTTTCGGGGTCGTTCGCCGGCACAAGGTCGGCTGGAAGGTCGGGCCGTTTTACGCCGACACCCTCGCCGTCGCCGAGGTGCTGCTGACCACGATGGCCGGGCGGATTCCCGGCGTCGCTCAAGGGTTGGGCGGACCGTTGTCGATCGACGTCCCCACCCGCAACCGGGCGGCCGTCGCTTTGGCGGAGCGTTTCGGCATGAAGGTGGTCTTCGAGACCGACCGAATGGTGCGCGGCACGGCGCCGCCCCGGCCGCTCGCGCCGGTCTTCGGCCTGACAACGCTGGAACTCGGCTGACGCCGCGACGTCCGCCCGACCTCCCGCCGGACGCCGGCAAGGATCGCTTGTTGGCCGCCGCTTTCCGCAGTGGCGCGTCCGATCTCCGTCGTTGGACGGCGGTCGAAGGACGAAGACGCGCCGCTGCGGAAAGCGGCGGCTAACAAGACATGGTCCGGTTGGGCGTTCGGCCGGCTGGCTTCTATCCTGAAAAGGTCCGCTCGACTCCCCGCCTCGTTCCGCCGAAGACCGGCCTCCGTCCGAAAGGACCACGCCATGAAGACCCTGTTTCGTCGCGCCGTTTCGGCTGCGCTGTCGGCCTTCGCGCTCTTGTCGACGCCGGCGTCGGCCCAGGTCGTCCATGAGACGGTCTACCCGCCGCGGGACGCCCTCCAGCGCATGACCGTCGCGCCGGGGTACAAGGTCGGCCTGTTCGCGGCCGAGCCGATGGTGCGGCAGCCGGTGTCGTTGTCGTTCGACGAGCGCGGCCGGCTGTGGGTGCTGCAATACCTGCAATACCCGAACCCGGCCGGCCTCAAGGCGGTGAAGGTCGACCAGTTTTTGCGGACGGTGTACGACAAGGTGCCCGCGCCGCCGCCGACGGGGCCGGTGGGCGCCGACCGCATCACCATTCTGGAAGACACGGACGGCGACGGCGCCGCCGACAAGGCGACCGACTTCGTCGACACTCTGAACCTGGCAAGCGGCATGGCGCTGGGGCGCGGCGGGGTGTTCGTCGTCCAACCGCCGTACTTGCTGTTCTACGCCGACGCGAACAAAGACGACCGCCCCGACGGTCCGCCCGAAGTCCTGCTGGAAGGCTTCGGCATGGAGGACTCGCACGCCTATGCCAACTCGTTGACATTCGGCCCGGACGGCTGGCTGTACGGCGCCCAAGGCAGCACGACGACCGCGAACATTCGGGGCGTCGAGTTCCAACAGGGAATCTGGCGCTACCACCCGTCGAGCCGGCGCTTTGAGTTGTTCGCCGAGGGGGGCGGCAACACCTGGGGGCTGGATTTCGACCGTCACGGCAATGTCATCGCCGGTACGAACTTCAACTTCGCCCTGCTGCATCAGGTGCAGGGGGCGTATTATGTGAAAGGCTTTTCAAAGCACGGCGAGCTGCACAATCCGTACGCCTTCGGCTACTTCGAGCACGCGCCGCACGCCGACTTCCGCGGCGGCCACGTCACCATCGGCGGGGTGGTCTATCAGGGTCACGCGCTGCCGGCGGCGCTGCGGAATCAGTACGTCGCCGCCAACGTGTTGTCGAACGCAATCTACTGGCACCACATTGATGACCGCGGTTCGACCTTCGCCAACCGCTTCGGCGGCGAACTGCTGCAAGCCAACGACCAATGGTTCCGGCCGGTCGATTTGACGGTCGGTCCGAATGGGGCGGTGTACATCGCCGACTGGCACGACAAGCGGGCCAACCACGTCGACCCGAAAGACGACTGGGACAAGAGCACCGGCCGGGTCTATGTGCTGTCGGCCGACGGCGCCCCCGCCTTCACGCCCGACGATTTAAGCAAGCGGTCGACGAACGAACTGGTCGACCTGCTCATTGACGCCAACCAGTGGAAACGGCGGGAAGCGTTGCGGTTGTTGGGCGACCGGCAGGATGGTTCGGTCGCCCCCCGGCTGTACGAACAGGCGGCGACGGCGGTTGAACCGGCGGCCGCGCTGGCTGGTGTTTGGGGTCTGGCGGTGCTGAATCAGGTCAACGACGACCGCGTCGAGAAGCTGCTGGCGTCGCCCCACGCCGAGGTCCGCGCCTGGGCGGTTCGGCTGGCGGGCGACGCCGGCGCCGTGGCGACGCGCACCGCCGCCCGACTTGCGGAGATGGCCGCCGTCGAGCCGGCGGTGACGGTGCGATGTCAGTTGGCCTGTTCGGCGAAACGGCTGCCCGGCTGGCAGAGTCTGCCGATCGTCGAAAACCTGCTGCAACGAAGTGAAGACGCCGCCGACCCGTTCCTGCCGTTGCTGCTGTGGTGGAACGTGGAAGCGAAGGCCGCCAGCGACCGCGCGGCCGTGTTGGCGATGCTGAAGAAGCCGGCCGTCTTTTCCCTGCCGTTGGTGCAGGACGTGGTGCTGCAACGGCTGGCGCGGCGTTACGCCGCCGCCGGTTCGACCGAAGACTGGGCGTCGGTCGCCGACCTGTTGAACCGTGCGGCGTCGTTCGGTGGGACGGCGGTCGACAAGGTGACGGCGGGCGTCGTGGAAGCCTTGCCCGGTCGGTGCCTGGCGGCCGTTCCGGCGCCGATGCAGCCGGCCTTGGACGAATTGTGGGGGGCGGCTCCCAACCCCTCGGCCGAAACGGTTCGGTTCGCCGTTCGGTTGGGCGGCGACGACGCGACGGCGTTCGCGGCGAAGCGGGCCGTCGACCCGAAGACGCCAGCGGGAGAGCGCGTCGGCTTCATCGACCTGCTGGGGCAGACCGGCCGGCCGGCCGTCGTCGACGCCCTGCTGCCGCTCGTCGACGCCGCCACACCCAAGCCGATCTTGTCGGCCGCCCTTAACGCCGCCGCCCGCTACCCCGACCCCCGTCTGCCCGACCGCCTGCTGACGCTCTACCCCGCCGCGCCACCCGAAGTCCGCGACCGCGTTCGGCAACTGCTCGTCAGCCGAGCCGCCTGGGCCGCCGTGCTGCTGCAAGCGGTCGACGCGAAGCGCTTCCCGGCGAAGGACCTGGCCGTCGCCGAGTTGCAGCAAGTGGCGCTGCACGACGACGCGGCCTTGAACGCATTGGTCGAAAAGTACTACGGCAAGATCGGCGGGCAATCGACCGGCGAGAAGCGCGCCCGCGTCCACGGTATCAACGTCTCGCTAAAGCTGGCGCCGGGCGACCCGGCCAAAGGGAAGCCGCTCTACACGAAGAACTGCGGCGCTTGCCATACGTTGTTCGGCGAGGGAAACAAAATCGGCCCCGAGCTGACCGGCGCCGACCGCCGCGACACGCTGTTCCTGCTTTCGAGCATGGTCGACCCCAGCGCGGTCGTCCGCCGGGAGTTCATGAACTACACGGTCTTGACGGTCGACGGCCAAGTCCTGACGGGGTTGGTGGTCGAGTCGTCGCCGACCAGCGTGACGATTCTGGACGGCAAGAACCAAAAGACGGTGGTGGCGACGGCCGACGTCGAAGCGTTGAAGCCGTCGGCGCAGTCGCTGATGCCGGAAGGCATTCTCGACAAATTGGAGCCGCAAGAGGTGCGCGACCTGATGGCCTACTTACAGCAACAGCCGGCTTCCGCCGCCGCGGGGACGCAGAAATAGATGTAGGGCGGAACTCTGGTCCGCCCGTGAATAGCGCGGAGACGGGACTCCTTCCCTTCCCAACGGCCGGAACGGAGTTTCGTCCCCACGCACCACCGTGGCGGACCAGAGTTCCGCCTTACATTCGGCTATTCGGTCCCGACGAAGGAAGAACCGGCCCCGCTTCGGTCGAAAATTCGCCTTGACGCCGGCGTCCGGTATGATCTTCCCCTGACGTTCCCCACTTGGTATCGACGGGAAAGGAATCGGCGGCTTTGGCGAAGCATGTGTTCGTGACCGGCGGCGTCGTCAGCTCGCTGGGCAAGGGTCTCACCAGCGCGTCGACCGGGCTGCTTTTGGAACGCCGCGGTCTGACGATCCGCCTCCAGAAGTTCGACCCCTACCTCAACGTCGACCCCGGCACCATGTCGCCCTATCAGCACGGCGAAGTCTACGTGCTGGACGACGGCGCCGAGTGCGACCTCGACCTCGGCCACTACGAGCGCTTCACCAACGCCCCGCTCACCAAATCCTGCAACG
>JBOFFD010000745.1:0-2422 GCA_051648425.1 Planctomycetia bacterium | reverse complement strand
CGAGCGTACCGCCCCGCTTCTTCAACGACGCGGCTACTTCCAGCGGATGGCGAAGCGGCAGCACGAACCGCGGCCGGGCGTCGAAGTCGGCGAGCAGCTTCGTCCAGAAACCGACGAACCGGCAGATGCGCGGGTCTTTAACGACGAACGAGTCGACGTCGGCGAAGTCGCGCCGCAGCAGCTCCAACAGTCGGCGGCGGTACGGTTCGGCGGCGTCCGAGTCGAACCACACCGGCGGCAGGGCGAGCGGATCGTCCCAAGACGAACCAAGCGCTTCGAGCATTTCGTCGTGGACGGCGACGATCTCCGACGACTCCCAGTGGCCGGTTTCGTTCCCTTCGTTGGCCGGCAACAAGTTCGTCGGCAGGTCGACGCCCAAAAGACTCATAACGCGCGTCAGCGCCGACGTGCCGGAACGGTGCATGCCCAAGACAAGCAAAGCATTCTTCACGGTCGGCCGCTCCTCATCGACGAACAGGTGACGGTACCAAAGGTTATCTTCCGCGAAGCCATGTCGAAGAACAGGAAACTCGGCAAGGCCATTCCGCCTGACGCGGAGATTTACATGGTTGAATGATGTTTCCGTCGTCTAGCGGAGGTCGGCGCGATGGGCGGTTCGATTAAAGCCGACTACGGATTTAATCTCCAGATCGCGGCGTTGAGGGCTGCGGCGTAGGAAATCCAGCAGAGGTAGGGGAAGAGCAGGCCGGCGGCCGCCATGGAGACGCGGGCGAAAAGGAAGATGGTGGCGACGATGGCGAGCCACAGCAGGACGATGTCGACGAGGCCGGCGGCCGGGTTGCGACCGGCGAAAAACAAGAAACTCCAGGCGCAGTTCAGCGTCAGTTGGATGAGGAACAGCGCCAGCGCCGGACGAACCTTGCCCTTCGCCGACGACCGGCCCACCAGCCAGGCGGCGACGGCCATCATCGCGTACAGCGTGGTCCAGACCGGGCCGAAGAGTCGGTTGGGGGGCGTCCACGACGGTTTCGCCAGCTCCGCGTACCACGTCGGGATGTGAGGGAACGTGGCCGTCGCCCCCAACCCGGCGACCGTGAAACAGAGCGCCAGCCAGCCGAGGAGCGCCACGCCGTCCAACACCGTTCGCCGATCGACCGTCATGAATCGCCCACGCTCGTTTTGGGTTCCGTCGTCCACCCCGTAGACTTTAGCAACGGCCGGGGCGCTTCGTCGCGGTCTTTTTCCCGTTCCCTGGAGAATGATCCGCATGTCGACGCCGACCCTGCCGCCCGACCCCGGTCCGGAACTCGCCACCGCCGTCGAAGCGGCGCGGGCGGCCGGCGACGTGATCCGCCGGTATTGGCGCGACGGCGTCGTCATGCGCTCCAAGGCGGCGTTCGACCTCGTGTCCGACGCCGACGTCGACGCGGAAAAGGCGGTCGTCGCCTGCATCCGCAAGGCGCATCCGACGCATGAAATCATCGGCGAGGAAGGGCAGACGGGCGACTCGGCCGCCGAGCACGTCTGGGTCGTCGACCCGCTCGACGGCACGAACAACTTCGCGCACAAGGTGCCGCATTTCGCCGTGTCGATCGGTTACTACCGGGCGGGCGTCGGGCATGTCGGCGTGGTGTACAACCCGATTCGCGACGACTGGTACGTCGCCGAGGCGGGCAAGGGGGCGTGGAGCGACGGCGCGCGGCTGCACGTCGCGCCGGCGGCGGCGCTCGACGAAGTGCTGGTCGGCGTCGGCTTCTACTACGACCGCGGCGCCATGATGACTTCAACGCTTTCGGCCATCGCCGAATTGTTCGGCCGCAACATCCACGGCATCCGGCGGTTCGGGGCGGCGTCGCTCGACTTGTGCTCGGTGGCGACCGGGCAGTACGGAGCGTACTTTGAATACCAACTGTCGGCGTGGGATTTCGCAGCCGGTGCGGTGATCGTCGCCGAAGCCGGCGGCAAGACGACCGACTGCGCCGGCGGCCCGCTGCCGTTGGCGAAGACCGGCGTGCTGACCAGCAACGGCAAACTGCACGACGCCGTGTTGGACATCGTCCGCCGAAACGCCGCCCACTGACGGCCGGCCGTCACCAGTCGAGCTTTTCCAACGGCCCCAGCGCCACGCCGTTGGCGGCCGCCAGCGGGAACGCTTCCGCGACGGCGTGCAGGTCGTCCAGCGTGACGGCGTCGAGGCGGTCGACGTCCTCTTGGACGGTCTGGTATTCCTTGCGGAACAGCCAGTTGAAGCCGACTTCGTACAGCCGGTTGTACGGAATCTCGCCGGCCGTCACGCCGCGGGTGCTGCGTTTGTTGCGGGCCTGTTCCAGTTCGTCGGCCGTGATCGGCGACCGCAGCACTTCGTTCAGAATTCGCCGCGCCGCGATCATGTTTTCCTGAGTGCGCTCCGGCTCGCAACTCATCGAGAAAAGGAAACAGCCGGCGCCTTCGTATTCGTGGT
>JBOFFD010000744.1:0-2775 GCA_051648425.1 Planctomycetia bacterium | reverse complement strand
CAAGGTGCCCGCCACGTCGGTCTGGAAGGTTTCACCATCGTAATTGAAGTCCCAGGCGACCTCGACGATCGCGCCGCTGGGGCTGTTGACGGAGCCGCTGAAACTGGCGTTCGCACCCTGGTCAACAGCCTGGTCGAGTCCGGCGTCGGCCTCTGGCGCGGAGAATTGCTCGCCGACGTTTACGGTCAATAAGCTGATGTCCGATTTGCCTAAAGCATCCGTCACCTTCAGGGCGACGAAATGCGGCCCCGCTTCGAAATAGGCGAAGGTGGGCGTCAACGTCCCCGTGACGGTAGGCGTGAAGTCTTGACCGTCGTAATCCAAATCCCATTCGACGTCTTCGAGCGCAACGGAACTGCTCGGGTCACTGTAATTGCCCGCGAAGGAAACCGTGGCACCGAATGCCGCCCCTTGATCCGGCCCCGCCTGCACGATCAGCGCGCCGGCGTTCTTTACCACGATCTCGACTACATCGAGCGAGACGTGCCCCACGGAATCCGCGACCCGGATCGCGGCCGCATAAATTCCGGGCGTGTCGTAAACGTGGTTCGGCGTCAGAGTGCCAGAGGCGAGCGGGTCGGGGTTGAAAACGAGGCCGTCATAAGCAAAATCCCATGCGATGCCGACGATGTCTGCGATGCCGTTGGGGTCGCTTGCTGTTGCCAAAAAAGAAGTCGTTTGGCCTGCGCGAACAACCTGTCCTGGACCGGCCAACACAGCCGGGGCGCGATTTTGGGACGGTTCAATAGGAGGATCGAATGGATCGACCGGGGGCGGCGGCGGCAAGGCCGGAGCGACCACCGCCACGCGCACCACGCCGAGGTTGCTCTTCAGTTGGCCGTCGCTGGCCTGGAAGGTGAATTCGTCCGCGCCGACGAAGCCGGGGTCGGGGGTGTAGGTGGCGACGTTGTCTTGCAGCGTGACCGTGCCGTGTTGCGGGCCGCGGAAGATCGTGTAGGTGAGCGGGTCGTCGTCCTCGTCGGTGGCGGCGAGGAGGATGGTTTTGGGGGTGGCTTCGCCGGTGGAGACGGATTGCTTGACGGGGGAGGGGCGGTGGTTGAGCATCGGCAATTCGACGACGAACCAGGCGGCTTTCGCGGCGGATTCGAGCGACGAGCCGTTCGTCACCACGGGGACGTCCTGCCGGTCGGCGCGTTCGAGGTGGAGGCCGGCGGCGGAGAGAGTGGCGGCGAAGGAGGTGTCGCCGAGGGTGTCGGAGCGGTTGCTCGCGCCGCCGGACGCGGTGACGTATGCGAATGCTTTGTTCGGATCGAGGCCGGGGATGGCGAGGTCGGCGAAGTGGATGCCGGCTTGCGGGGTCGCGCCGTTCTCGGCGGTTTCGCCGGCGAAGGTTTCGACGCCGCGATGGACCACCGCGCCGGGGAGGGCGACGACGTGATACGTGACCCAGCCGGCGCCGGTGCCGGCGGTGGCGAATTTGGCCTGGCCGTTCTCGAGATAGCCGCGGGGGCGGTAGTTGGCTTCGACGCCGTTGGGGTCGCCGGCGCTGTAGCTGAAGAAAAGGAGCTCGTTTGTGGCGGTTTGCGATGCGTAGGCGACCGTGGCGTTGCCGCTGTTGAGGGCGACGGTGCCGCTCTTGACGCTGGCGCCGCTGTCGGCGTCGAAGGTGACGACTTGCAGGGCGACGGTGGTCGAGGCGCCGGTTTCGCTGCGGCGGACGCGAAGGGTCGCGCCGTTGTCGACGATCTCGCTGCGGGCGGCCCAGCGTTCGTCCTGGTCGGGGCTGTCGGCCGGGCTGCTTTGGGACTGGACGAGGAAAGTCCGATCGGCGGCAGCGGCGTGGGCGAGCGTGAGATCGACCTGCTGGCTGTTGCTGGCAAAGGTGGCGAGGCGGTGTTCGACGTGGACGCCGGAGGCGAAGGCGACGACGGTAAATTCGCTGGTCAGGGCGCCCGAGATGGCGTTGCCGCCGTCGCCGCCGCGCGCGATCTCGACGGCTTCGGCGTCGGAGGCGTCGCCATCGGTGTCGATCAGCTGCAGATGGACCAGGGAGTTGCCGGGCCAGTCGGCGGCCTGGCGGTGGGTGTCGACGACGATGGAACGATTGAATTGCACCGATTGACCGAGATCGACGGTGGTGGTGTTCTGGCCGTAGGCGAGCACGGCGTTTCGGTGAAGAACGTCCTCGACGAGAGCGACGTCCAGCATTTCCCGAGTTTCGAGGAGTTCGAGCTTAGGGTGGCAAGATGGGCGGGGGGGGCAAGCGCGGCGCTTTCGGCGGTTGGAGAAAAGGGCGGCGACGAGGGCTTCAAAGGTGCGCGAAAACATGGGAGGTGGCTCCAGGTGCCGGTATGGGGAACGGGACGAAAAGCACTCATGTTGATGAATGGTATGAGATGGGCAAGGAGGCGTCAAGCTTGGTAGGACTGCCTACCGAGCTTGACGAAGGCTGGGCGGCCTTGGGAGGATGTAAATATGGAGATATGCGCGCGGGTCGATGGATGGTGGAAAAAGCACCGTCGGACGACGGGTTTGACGGTCGAGCCGACCGTCGACGAACGGTGGCGAACGGTGGCGAACGGTGATCGATGGCGACGGTCGGGCGGGGAGGGACGGGGATGGAGGAGGTTGGGAAAAAATGGGATTATTTCGGAAAATAATGCCGAGCGGGGTCGCGATGGTCTGGGAGCTTCGGCGAGCGGGGCGTGTCAACGCTCAACTTTGCCCACGAATTATTTTGCCTGCTGCTGCTCGCCTGAAGGTCTTTTTCTTCCGGCCTGTAGGGCCGGTTCTTATAGCCCAGGGCAAAGCCCT
>JBOFFD010000743.1:0-2518 GCA_051648425.1 Planctomycetia bacterium | reverse complement strand
CGGCGCGTCCCATGCGGCGACGCAGTTGCGGATCGGCCGCCCAGGCGCGGGCGGCGTCGGACCAGTCGGCGGGGTTCGCGGAAACGACGCCGGCGGCGTCGGGAATCATCCGTGGGTGGACGCCGACCGGATTGGCCAGTACCGGCAAGCCGGCAGCCATGTACTGCAAGACCTTCAGGCCGCACTTCCCTTGGGTCCAGGGGTCGTCGGGCAGCCAACTGACGCCGACGGCGCAGTCGGCCAGCAGACGCGGTTCGGCGGCTTCATTCCAGGGGGTGAATTCGACGCTCGGCCGTTGCAAGTCGGGGGCGGCGTCGCAGACGACCCGCAGGGTCGCCGCGGGAACGGCGTCGGCGACGGCGTCGAACATTGGCTTGGCCGCCATCAGCGAGGGCAGGGTGCTGGACGAACCGATCCAACCGAGACGAAATTCGGCGTCGTCGTGTCGGGCCAAGGGATAGCGGGCGACGTCGATACAGGTGGGGACGACGCTGACGCGGCGGGCGCCGGCGAAGGAGGCGGCCTCGGCGAGATGTCGGTTGCCGGCGAAGACGAGGTCGGCGGCCCGCGCCATCGATCGGAAGCGGGCGAACCGCACCGAGGAGGGCCGGCGGCGGCCGTCGAACGAGTTTCGTAGGAACACCGCGTCGTCCACGTCAAACACCAGCCGGTCCACCGACCGCCGCAACAAGGCGGTCTGCCACTCCGGAAGAGTCTTGCGGACGAGGATCACCACGCCGTCGCGCCGCCGCCGCACGAGCTGCCGCAGACGGCCAAGCGGGTCGTCGGCCAGCGGTTCGAGCGTCAAATCCAGGCCGGCCGCCTTCAAACCGGCGGCGTACTGGGCGATGCGGTAGCGCGTGCAAACGTGGTGCATTCCCGGAACCAGCGCGACCACATCCATGTTGAGGTTCCCGCCACTGGCCGACCCTGAAAGGCTTCGCCTCCGACGGACGAAGACGACGCCTTCAACGGCAGGCCGAGGCTTCGCGCGACGAGACGGAAGTTTCTATCCCGCGGCGTCGAACGACACAAGAGTAGATCGGCCGGCGGACGGTCGTCCGCCAGCCCGGCGGCCGGCGGAGGACCGTCGGCGGTCGGCGGCGGCCGCTACGTCGCGGGCGACCGCGCCAATCGGACCGGC
The DNA here is from genome assembly GCA_051648425.1 of Planctomycetia bacterium. Classification (GTDB taxonomy): domain Bacteria; phylum Planctomycetota; class Planctomycetia; order Kolteriales; family Kolteriaceae; genus JBOFFD01. The sequence continues at coordinate 1,374 of JBOFFD010000743.1, read as the reverse complement.
GGTCGGCGGTGGTCCGTCGTTGGGGCGATCGCCGACGGATCGGGTCTTGTGGGCGGATGGACCTCTGGTTACAATACTGACGCAGTGTTGATGAATGATAAATCGAAAAACGATCGAACGCACGTTTCCAATCCGGCGGACGGGGGTCGGCGTCGCCGAGCGGCGCGGCCGCCCTTTGGGGATGCCGATGAATAGACCGACCGGTCGTTCCGAAATCGACCAACCCGCCGCCGCGCGGCCGACGGATGCGACTTCGCCCGCCGCCGAGACAGCGTTGCAAGGCGCCGAGGCGGCGCGACGGGTCGTGGAACAGTACCTGCGGTATCGCGACGAAGGAGTGGTGGGCGCCGACGAACGGGTGGCGGTGGCCTTCAGCGGGGGCGTCGACAGTTCGGTGGCGGCGAAAGGCGCGGTGGAGGCGTTCGGCCGGCGGGCGGTGGCGGTCACGGGATCAAGCGCCAGCCTGTCCGCGGACGAGGCGGCGGCGGCGCGGGCGACGGCCGTTGCAATCGGCATCGAACAGGTCGTGCTTTCTACAAATGAGTTTGCAAATCCCGCGTATGTTCGCAATGATGGTACTCGCTGTTATCATTGCAAAAGTGAACTGTACAAACGCATCGCGGAGGCGGCGGTCGACGGAAAGTTCGGGCTGGTGTGCAGCGGCGCGAACGCCGACGACGCCGGGGATTATCGTCCCGGATTGACGGCGGCCGCGGAGCGAAACGTAAGGCATCCTTTATGGGAGGCCGGTCTCGGCAAGGCGGACGTTCGGGCGGCCGCCCGATTCTGGAATCTGCCGAACCACGACAAACCGGCGTCGCCGTGCCTGTCCAGTCGCTTGGCGGTCGGGGTCGCCGCCACCGCCGAACGCGTCGAGCGGGTGGAGAAGGCGGAACACTTTTTGCGTGGGTATGGTTTCCATACGTTGCGGGTTCGGTATCACGAGGGAGGCTTAGCTCGAATCGAAGTGCCGGCCGGCGACCTCGCCCGGCTCATGGAACCTTCGCTTCGAGACGCCGTCGCACGGCGATTCCGTGACTTGGGTTTTCAGTTCGTCTCGGTGGACCTAGAGGGTTTTCGATCGGGAAGCCTGAACGTTCTGACGCCGGCCGATCTTCAGCGCCGGTTCGACATCGCCGCGCCTGTCGCGAACCGTTGAACCGTCCTTCGACGACGCCGATCAAGTACCCGGAACGTCTCTTCGACCCGACGCAGACAAAACGTCGCGGCGACACGGTCTTCTCTCGTCGGGAGACCGACGCCGGCTTTGCGATCCGAAGGATTTCGTCGCCCAGCAGGTGAGTTTTCGATGCCAGCACCCAGAGACAACGGCGAACTGCTGCAATTGCTCGAGAAGAGCGGTTTGGCCGCCTC
>JBOFFD010000742.1:0-2044 GCA_051648425.1 Planctomycetia bacterium | reverse complement strand
GGTCCGGCCGCATTCTTCCCGTCAAACGACCCCACCCGTGGACGCGGAAGGGAGACGGATCGGACGTTGGTGTACCAAAGCCCCGCGTCGCCCCGCAAGGCGTACGACCGGGAACCAACACAAGATAGCAACACGACGGCGGGAACTTGAGAAGAATCCGGGGAAACTTCTCAAGTTTTCCGACCGCCGCGCACGACACCCCCGTCGCCGTCGTTGTAAGTACGACGTTCGGCGCGATTCAGATGATCTTCTTCCATTGGCCGTCGCGGGCCGACTCCAGCACCGCTTCGCACACCTTCTGGGTTTCCAGCGCGTCCTGGAAGTCGGGCCGAATCCGTTCGCCGGTTTCGAGGCTTTTCAGGAAGTCGGCCAGCGCGTTGACGAACGTGTGCTCGTAACCGATGGTGCAGCCCGGCACCCACCAGTTCTTCATGTAGGGATGCTCGAAGTTGGTGACGTGGATCGACCGCCAGCCGGTGACGTGGTCGGGAACCTTCGCGCCCTGCGGCGGCCGGTACTCGTAGAAATTCAGGCGGTGCGGGTCTTCCAGGTCGAACGAGACCGAGCCGTCGTGGCCGTTCAGTTCAAAGGTGTTGAAGTTCTTTCGACCGCGGGCGTAGCGCGTCGACTCGAACGTGCCGATCGACCCGTTGGCGAACCGCGCCAGGAACATGCAGGCGTCGTCGATCGTCACCGGCTGCTTCTGCCCGGTGACGGCGTGGACCCGTTCCTTGACGAAAGTCTCCGTCGCGGCGGTCACTTCGGCGATCGGACCGTTCAGCCACAGCGCGGTGTCGATCGAGTGCGCCAACAGGTCGCCCGTCACCCCGGAACCGGCCACTTCGGCGTCGAGCCGCCACAGCGTGGCGCCCCCCTGCGGCACGTCCTCGGCGATCGTCCAGTCTTGCAGGTAGGTCGCCCGGTAGTGGTACGGCTTGCCGATCCGCCCTTCGTCGACGAGCTGCTTCGCCAGCGTGATCGCCGGCACCCGCCGGTAGTTGAACCACGCCATGTTCGGCACTTTGGCCGACTCGACGGCCTCGACCATCTTCTTCGCCTCGGCGACGTTCATCGCCAACGGCTTTTCGCAGACGATCATTTTGCCGGCCTTCGCCGCCGCCAGCACGATTTCCATGTGCGTGTTGTTCGGGCTGCCGACGTCGACGAGGTCGACGTCCGGCCGCGCCACCACCGCCCGCCAATCGGTTTCGATCGACTCGTAGCCCCAGTTGTCGGCGAACTTCTTCGCCTTCTCGGCGTCGCGGGCGCACAGCACCTTCAGCACCGGCTGGTGGGCCAGCGGGAAGAACTGGTTCACCTTGCGATAGGCGTTCGAGTGCGCCTTCCCCATGAATCCGTAGCCGATCATCGCGACGTTGAGGGGCTTGGCCATGCGCGTCCCTTTCGAGGTTTCCGACGGTTTTTGTGTGGTCGGGTTGCTGCTGCGTCCGACGACGGACTTCCGCATCGGTGTAAGCCGCCGACCCCCGCGAATCAACCCGGCGGCGGAAAGGAGGCAGGCGGCCCGCATCCCCCGCAAACCGTCGGCGGTTGCCCGGCGTCGACTCGTTCCGGTAGAATGAAGTCGAGTCCGAAGGGTTCCGCAATCGGCCGTGGGCGATGTGAGGAATAGATCCTGGAGGATCGACGCGGCGCGTCCCAACTGAAACAAAAGGTGGAGTCGACGGCATGAGTCGAGGTTTGTTCTACGGCTTTACGGAGCAGACCAAAGCCGGCAAACATCGGATGGACGATGCTCGAGCGCTGCTTGGAGCCGGCCGTTGGCGCGGCGCGATGCGATGTATCTTGCTGGATACTCCGTCGAATGCCTATTGAAAACGAAACTCATGCAGATTTTCAATTGTCGAAACCTTGGAGAACTCGCACGGCCAGCGCACATTAAACCGCCGCAAGGACTTCCGCCAGGAAGTCCGTGTTCCAGCCGGCGAACTGCATCTTCCCCCGGATGCTGTCCTTCTTCGGATGCCGCTTCAGCAGCGTCACCGCGAACCGTCGCAGCCAGCTCAAATTCTCCACCAGCGTC
>JBOFFD010000741.1:0-2026 GCA_051648425.1 Planctomycetia bacterium | reverse complement strand
TCCGCACCAGGCCGTGGTCGGTAAGATGGATCGGTTCATGGATGCGGTCCAGGATGTGCGGCGGCAGCGGCGGCACGATGCGGTTCCACAACCCTTCCTCGGCGAACAGTAAGACGCACAAACCGGGAATCTGACTCATCAGTTGGACGATGCCGCCGAAGAAGGCGTCGCTCGATCGGCGGATTTCGTCTTCCGTCTGACCGTAAAGAAGCTCTTCCAACTGATCGAACGCGACGGCGATCGGAATGCCCGAACCGACGATCGTCTCGGCGAGCGCCTGCAGCAGCGACATGGTGAGTTGCGGGCGCGACGGCCGAACTTCGAAGGGGACGTCGGCGAAGCCGTCGGTGAGGAAGTCGGCGAGGTCGGCTTCGTCGCCCAGTAAGACGGCGCGGACGAAGCCTGCAAGAATGCGGCGGCGGAAAAAGCCTTTCAGATCGCGCGGCTCGCGGCGTTCCAGGAAGTCGCCGGCGCGGCGGGTCAGCATTTCCGGGTCGAGATCGGCCTGAGCGGCCAGCGTGCGGGCCGGGGCGGGCGACGTCGCCAGTTCCGCGATGAAGGCGTCGACGGCCGCCAAGCCGCCGCGCACGCCCACGCCCAGCTTCCAACCGAGCCGCCGCAGCGCGCCGGCGGGCGTCAGTTCCAGCCGTTGGGCGGCGTCGAGGCCGCCGAGCATGTCGGTCAGCACCTGCCGGGAAAGTTGTTCGCCGACGTACTCGAGCGGCCGTTGGCCGCGCTGGTCGCCGCCGGCCAGCACCACGTTGATGAGTTGATAGAGCAGATACTCTAAGAAGCTGGAGTCGGAACCTTTGTTGTCGATGCGGAAGGTGCCGGGGGTGACGAACAACTGCCGACCGACGCCGGGGCCGTGTTTCAGAACGTGTAAGAGATGCGTCTTGCCGGCGCCGCGGGCTCCTAAGAGGGGCAGCGCGCCGGTCGGCTTCGCGGGTTGGCCCCGGTAGTTTTCGACGAGCGCGTGCAGGATGGCGTGTTCGTCGGCCGACAAGCCGTGGACGTGGTAGAGCGAGCAGACGGCGTCGTCGCTGTTGCGCGCGAACTGTTGGCGGAAGGGGTTTCCCTTTTGGCGCAACAGGGCGAGGGCGCGGTCGCCGAGGGTCGCCGCGCCGAGCGCGTCGCCGACGGCGGTGTTGGCGCCAGGCCGGGCTTCAGGACGCCGGGTTTCCGTGGACATGGACATAGTAAAGCACCTCGCAGCCCACCAACAACGCCAGCGCCGGTTCGGGCAGTTGATACAACGGGCCGGTCCAGGGACCGAGACGCAGACGGCCGGCGGCGTGCAAGCGGCGGACGGCGTCGTGGAAGCGGCCGATGGTCAGCGTCGGCCGGCTTGCCGCCAGGGCGTGGTACAGTTCCGCCAATGTTCCGTCGGCCGGGTGGTCGCCGCGCGCTCGCCGTCGCAACCACGCCAGCGCGGCGGCGTCGACCTCTTCCGCTTCTTCCGTGGGTGGGTCGACGACGAACGGTTCGCGCGTCGCCGGGCCGCCGTTTCGTTGGGTGCGCGACCAAACGTCAAGCACCGCCCCTATGTTCTGCCGCAGCGCGTCGAGCAGGTCGTGCTGCTGTCTGCAAAGTTGTTCGATCTGGTCGAGCCGGCCTTGCTGGGCCTCGGCGGTCCGCAGCAGGTCTTCCAGCAGGACGGTGGGGTTTTGGCGGTCGACGAGCCACGTTCGGCCGCGTTCGGTGAGCCGGGCGCGCGGCTTCGAGGATTTCTCTCCGGGACCGACGGCGTCGGCTTCGACGGCGATGAGTCCCGCCAACGAGAGTTGTTCCAATGTTCTACGGGCGGTGGCCGATTCGGTGGCGAACAGGCCGCGGATCTTCCCCGACGTAAACACGGGCCGACCCTCCGGTTCGCACAGCAACGGCCGCAGCACGGCCGCCAACGGCTCTTCGTTCGCTTCGACCACCGACACGCCCGCCCCCCGCCGACCGACGGCGCGCCGGCCCCGTCGTCGCGGCATTATCATCGAGCGGCGTTTTCGCACAAGACGAAGACGGCGGCGGC
>JBOFFD010000740.1:0-5783 GCA_051648425.1 Planctomycetia bacterium | reverse complement strand
CGCTGGCGGTGTTCGTGCCGCCGATGATTACGGCGGCGCTGACCAAGCCGACGGTGACGGTGCCGGGGCTGTCGCGGGCCGAGGTGCTGTCGCGCGGGTGGCAGTCGGGCCGGGTGGTGCGGCTGGCGCTGTTGGGCGGGGCGGCCATGCTGGCGTGCATGGCGTATCTTCTGGAAGGGCGCGCGTGGATGCTGGCGGTCGCCGGAGCGCCGGTGGCGGCGATGCTGATCGGCTTTCCGTCGAAAGCCAGCCTGTCGACCTGGCTGGCCGCCCAAGGCGCCGGGCCCTCGAACGACCGCGACCAATTCTAAGTCTCCGCGTTGGGGCGGGAAACCGGTTGTAGGGCGGAACTCCGGTCCGCCACGACGGGGCGTCGGGACGAATCTCCTTTCCGACCGGCGGGAAGGAAAGGACGTCCGTCCCCGCGCCGCATCCGGGCGGACCAAAGTTCCGCCCTACAAGAGAAGACGGAAGGAACGATGGTGGCCGATCCGACCGACGACGCCGCCGCGACTGCGCCGCCGACGCCCCCGGCCTGGGGGGTGGTCGGCGTTTGGTTGGCCGTGCTGTTCCTGTTCGTCTTCTACGCCGGGTCGGCGTCGCAAACCATCGGCCACCAGGGGGCCGACTTCTACACCCACTGGACGCTCGCGCGGTTGGCGGCCGAGGGTCGCGGCGCCCGCATGTACGAGCCGGCGGTGCAGCGCGAACTGGCCGACGCTTGGCTGCCCGAAGAGCAGGCCCAGAAGTTCCGCAAGGATTTTTACGACCGCGTCGGCATCAGCCCGTACCCGCCGGTCATGGTGCTGCTGTACCTGCCGTTCGGTTGGCTGACCCCCCGCGACGCCCAAACCACGTCGGCCCTGCTGAACCTGCTGTTCGGCGTCGCGGCGGCGGCGGCGGCCGCCCGGTTGACGGCGCTGCCGGTGCGGTATTGCCTGCTCGGGGTGTTGGCGTTCCCCGGGTTTTTCGCGTCGTTCGCGCTTGGTCAAAACGCCGCGACGACGTTGTTCCTGCTGACGGCGGGTTGTCTCTTGCTGCACCGGGGGCGCGACGCCGCCGCCGGGATTTCCTGGGCGCTGTTGTCGTACAAGACGCCGTGGGTGCTGGCGGCCGGCTGGACGGCGGTCGCGCTGCGACGGCCGCGCTGCGTGCTGGCGCTGGTCGGCGGGGCGGCGGCGCTGGCGGCGGCGGCGACGGCGGTGTTCGGCGTCGAGTCGTGGGGGAACTGGTTGGTTCGGCTGCGGGCCATCGCCGAGTTCTACGCCGACGAAGCGTCGAAGGACGAACCGATGAAGCAGTTGGGGATGGCGACCGACCTGCGCGGGGCCGCCTTCCTGCTGTTTCCGCTCGGCGTCGCGAAGGCGGTGGGAACCGCGGCGCTGGTGGCGGTGGTGGGGGTCTCGGCGGGACTCTGGTGGTGGGCCGACGGCCGGCGTAAGTCCGTAGGCGGGGCGCCGGCGTTGGGAAGCCACCCGGCGGCCGGGGCGCTGCTGGCCGGCACCGTGTTGGCCTCGCCGTACATGATGTACTACGACGCGACCGCCTTCCTGTTGCCGTTGGCCTTGCTGTGGCGGCCGCGCGAACGGTCGACGGCGGGGTTCGTCGCGCTAATGGCGGGCACGATCGCCTTCTACGCCGCCATCGTGGTCATGCACGCTTGGCCGACCGAATGGGGCGGCGACTTCCGCTCGCCCCCGTTCGCCACGCTGGCGATGCTTTTCCTGTGGGGTCTGGCCGGCATGCAAACCGTCGCCGACGTGACGAAAACGATCAAGCCGGCGAAGGGAGCATGAGGGTGCCCGACGCGCCGCGCGCCACGGAAAAACCCGGTGAACGACCAGGGTTGATGGTCGCGGCCGGTTGGCTGGCCGCGTTGTTTTTCGTGGTCTACTACGTCGCGTCGGCGGGCGGGACGATGGGTCACCAGGGGGCCGACTTCTACCTGCAATGGACGCTGGTGCGGTTGGCGGCCGAGGGTCGGGCCGACGTCATGTACGAGCCGGCGGTGCAGCGCGAACTGGCCGACGCCTGGCTGACGCCGAAGCTGGCGCAAAACTTCCGGCTGGAGATGTACGACCGGATCGGACTTAGTCCGTACCCGCCGGTGATGGTGCTGCTGTACTGGCCGCTGGGCTGGCTGACGCCGCCGGCGGGCCAGCACGTCGCCGCGCTCTTGAACGTTGGTTTTGGGCTGGCGGCGGCGGCGGTGGTCGCCCGGCTGGCGAAGCTGCCGGTCGTCGTCTGCGTGCTGGGGCTGTTTTCGTTCCGCTCGTTCCACGCCTCGTACGACCTGGGACAGAACGCGCCGACGACCCTGTTTCTCCTGGCGACCGGCTGCCTGCTGTTACACCGAGGGCGCGACGCCGCCGCCGGGTTGGCGTGGTCGCTGCTCTCGTACAAGACGCCGTGGTTGCTGGCGGCCGGTTGGACGGCGGTCGTGATGGGCCGGCCGCGCTGTCTCTTGGGGGGGATCGCCGGCGCGACGGCGCTCGCGCTGGCGGCGACGGCGGCGTTCGGGGTCGAATCGTGGCCGCACTGGCTGGAGCGACTGCGGGCGATGGCCGACTTCTACGCGGTCGAATCGCTCAAGGAAAAGCCCGCGCTGCCGATCGGCGTCGCCTGCGATTTGCGGGCGACCGCCTACGTGCTCTGCCGCGGGCCGGCCGCCAAATTCCTGGGGCTGGCGGCGCTGGCGGGCGTCGCGTTAGCCACCGCCGGCTTATGGCGCTGGAGCGACGCCCGGTTGCGGACCGTCGGCGCCACGCCGTCGCTGGGCGACCACCCGGCGGCCGGCGTGCTGCTGGCCGGCTTGGTGTTGGCGTCGCCCTACATGATCTACTACGACACGACCGCCTTCCTGCTGCCGCTCGCCCTGCTGTGGCGGCGGTTCGGCGACCGGCCGACGGCCCACCGCGTCGCCCTGTGCGTTGGCACGTTGGCGTTCTACGCTTCCATACCGATCATGCACGACTGGTCGGCGCCGTGGGGCGGCCCGTTCCGCGGCCCGCCGTTCGCCACCGCCGCCATGCTGTTCCTATGGGCGTACGCCTGCGTCCAAACCGTCGGCGACGTTCGGAAAGCAACGCGGCCGGCCTCGCCCGCACTGGTATAATGCAGGGTCGGTTCAAGTCAGGCGCTTGTCTCCCACGGTGAAACGCATGGCGACTAAGATTGAACTGCTTGACACGATCGCCCTGACGGCGGACGTTCCCGCCCTTGGGCTGACGGTGGGCGAAGTCGGCGCCGTCGTCGAAGTTCTTCAGGACGGGACGGCGTTCGAGGTCGAGTTCTGCGATCCGTCAGGCTCAACCTACGGTTTGCACACGCTCCGAGCGGATCAACTTATCCCGCTTCACAACCGCGGGCGGTCGTTGCGTCAATGGACTGGCGCCGCTTGACCATCGGCGGAACGAAGAGGTCGGCTTGGGTTGGACGAACGCCCGCCGGTCGGAAACGCGAGGTTCGTCCGACGGGATCTTTCGGTTGATGAACTTGCGCATCGTCCATTACCCGCATCCAGCGCTGCGACACCACGGCCGGCCGGTCAAATTCGTCGACGCCGAGCTGCGACGCCAGGTCGCGCGGATGCTCGAACTGATGTACGACGCCCGCGGCGTCGGCCTGGCCGCGTTGCAGGTCATGCTGCCGTACAACCTCGTGGTGCTGAACCTGTCGGCCTCGCCCGACCGCAAGGACGCCGAACGCGTGCTGCTGAATCCCCGCGTCGTCGAGCGCGCCGGCACCCAAGACGGCGAGGAAGGCTGCCTGAGCTTCCCCGGCATGTTCACCAAAATCAAGCGGGCCAGATCGGTGACGGTCGAAGCTGACGGCCTGGACGGCTCCCCCATTCGCATCGCCGCCGTCGATTTGGAATCGCGCGCGTTGCAGCATGAAATCGACCACCTCGACGGGATGCTGTTCATCGACCGCTTCGGACCGCTCGGCAAGATCAAAACCCAACGCCGCCTGCGCGACATGGAAGAGCGTTTCCGCCGGGCGCAACAGAAGGGCGAAATCCCCCCCGACGTCGACCTCGAGAAAACGCTGCGCGACCTGGAACAAGACTTGGAACAGCGGGCCGCCGCCGGCGTCGCGCCTCCGGTTTAGGTAGCGGCGACCGTTGTTGGACGGACTTTAGTCCGTCCGTGTTCCGGCGCTTGAACGCCTCTTTTCCCATGACAATGATATCGTCCCCACGTAGTTCCACGAACGGACGGAAGTCCGTCCGCCAAGGGTCGCCGATTCGACCCAACGCAAAACGGACGTGAAGTGGGCCGTCGACCGCAAAGGAATCCCCGAATGGACGCCGCTCCGCTTCGCTTGCTTTTTCTGGGCAACGGCCCGTTCGCCTGCCCGGCGCTGGAACGACTGTCGGCCGGCCGACACCAGGTGCTGGCGGTGATCGCCCGGCCCGACCGGCCGCAAGGCAAAAAGCAGGAGATCGTCCCCGGTCCGACGGCGTCCACGGCCGCCCGCCTCGGTCTGCCTCTCTTGCAGCCCGACGACGTCAACACCGCCGACGCCCTGCGCACCCTGGCCGGCTTCGCCGCCGATCTGTTGGTGGTGGCCGACTTCGGCCAAATCCTGAAACCCGCCTGCCTGGCGACGGCTCGGCTGGGCGGGATCAACCTGCACGGCTCGCTGTTGCCGAAGTACCGCGGGGCGGCGCCGATCGCGTGGTCGGTCTACAACGGCGACGCCGAGGCGGGCGTCACGGTGATTCAGATGACCCCTCGGCTCGACGCCGGCGGCATGATCCTGCGGGAAGCGACGCCGATCGGCCCGGACGAAACGGCCGGCGAACTGGAAGTGCGCCTCGCGGCGATGGCGGCCGACCTGGCGGCGACGGCGGTCGAGCAAGCGGCGGCGGGAAGGGCGACGGCGTTGCCGCAACCGGAAGGCGCGGCGACGCGGGCGCCGAAGTTGACCAAGGAGATGGGCCGCATCGACTGGACCCGCCCCGCGCGGGCGATCCACGATCAAGTGCGGGCGATGCTGCCCTGGCCGACGGCCTCCACCACCTGGGCGAAGCCGAACGCGGCGGAGCCGGTGCGACTGCAAATCCTACGGTCCCGCCCGCGCGAAGCGTCCGACTTAGATCCGGCCGTCGCCGCCACGGCCGACGCCCCGCCGGGAACGATCGTCGGCTTCCAACCGAACGGCATCCTGGTGAAGACCGGCGCCGGCCTGTTGGCGATCGAGGAACTGCTGGCCGCCGGCGGCAAACGCCCCCTACCCGCCGGCGAATTCCTGCGCGGCCATCCAATGCAGCCGGGCCAAACCCTCGGCGAACCCGCCGGCGACCGCCGACCGGTAGAAGTCCGTCCGTCGGCAACGAAGACCGAAACGTAGGGCGGACCTCCCGGTCCGCCAGTGAGGATCGCCGGGTCGGCACTCCTTTTCCGACCCCTCGCAACGAGTACTCCCTACTCCCGCACGGCTCACGGGCGGACCAGAGTTCCGCCCAACGATTCGGACTGCGGTTCGGCACATTGCAACCGTCCCGATCAGGCGGTTTTCTCGTCTCGGTTATTCTCCAATTAGTTGTTGCTCACCGATCGCCGCGAGTTTACACTGAACAAGTGTTTCGTTGGGGGAGCGGTCTCGTCGGCCGGTTCGCTGTCAAGGGATGCCAGCGGCTGCATATTACGCCGGCACGGATGTAAGTCGGTAAGTTTTCGATCGCGACCGGTTTCCTATAATACTTCGCGGCGAGCGGGGTTCAACACCGGGAGGTGCATCGTGCAAGACGAGTATCAAGATCCGCGCGGCTATTCCGA
>JBOFFD010000739.1:0-3655 GCA_051648425.1 Planctomycetia bacterium | reverse complement strand
CCAGCGCCGTTCCCAACAAGGCGGCGGGCCAGGCGGCGGCGTCGGGGACGGTGAAGACGGCCCCGAGGAAGACGGCGGCGGTCAGCAGCGCGGAGTAGGTCGGAGCCGGCATGTCGAACCGGCGGCGGCGCCATTGCCGTGAGACCAACCAACCGAAGCATCCGGCCGACGCCACGGCCGCTAGCGCGAGCAAGAGGTAGGGAAGCCTTTCCATTGGTCCAAGGTCTCGTTTCGTAAATGTTCGACGAGCTAGACAACGCCAAGCGGGGGCGTTTGGCTCGTTCACGATTAGTCTACGGTTTGTTACGACGCCGTGCGTACGTTTCCAGCGTCTCGACCATTGGCGCGTCGGGTCCGACCATTGGCCGGCGAGTCGGAAAATCGTCGAAGTGCTGCACGGCTCCCGGAGAATAGTGGCGACGGTCGACGCCGACCAGCACGCCCGCCTCCACCGCGCGCCGCAGCCCTTCCGCGAAGCCGTCGGCGCCGCGCAGCGCCGCCGAGTCGACCACCAGTCGATCGGCGACGCCGACCAGCCGTGGATCGAACGATGCGCCGTCCAGTCGACGGACGCGAACGCTCGCCGTTTGCAGGTACCACGCCACCGGCGGGCGGACGAACGCCACTACGTCGGCCTTCGCCTCCAGCGCCTCGGCGGCGACCGCCGCGGCCGCCGGCCGCACGCCTGCCGGGTCGAAGTCGATCGCCGCGTACCCGATTCGCGCGACGGTTGCCGCGCGGCCCGATTCACCGGCCAGCGTCCACGCCCACCATCCCCCGACCGCCGCGGCGAGCAATCCGACGGTCCACGCGCCCCAGGCCCCGCCCCACCGCGCTCGGCGTCGACCGCCATGATCGACGCCGACCAGGTGGACCAAGGCCGCGGCGGTCGCCAAGGCCGCCAACGTGAACGTCGGCAGCCAAAGGCGAAGGTACGGCGTGTAGAGCGTCGGCAGCGCCGCCAACACTAATGCGGGCCAGGCGCGCCGCGCCAGCCGGATTGAACCGTCGGCGGCGAGACCGACCAACACTAAGACGGTCGCGCCGAACGCCGCCGGTTCCACCGGCAGGAGGTAGATCGTCGTCGCGGCGAAAAACAGAACGGCGGCGCGGCGGCGGTCGGACCAACTTCGGGCGCGCGCCACGGTCGCTGAAACCAAAAAAGTCATACCGACGGCAAGGTCCGGCCCGCGCAGTTCGGTCCACCAAAGGAAGGCCGAAACGCCCCGCAGTGTCGCCCCATTGACACCGATCACGTAGCCGCGCTGATGCGCCGCCAAGAGGGCGTAGCCTCCTTCCGCTAGGTGTTTCACGTGGAACTGGAGCGCCCAAGGCGCATAACACGCCGCCGCGGTCGTCGCGATGACAACCAGTCGACACAAGCGAGTCGACCATCCGACGCCCGGTGCGAGACCCAGCGCCAACACCACCGGAAGGAAGCCGTTGTACTTCACGTTCCACGTCAAACCGACCGCCGCCCCCGCCAGAAAGAGCGCCCGCCAAGTGGGCGGACCGGTCGGCGCGAGCGTCGTTCGGAAGACCGCGTGCGTCGCTAAGACGAAGCAGAAGGTGAAGAGGGCGTCGGTCAGCCCGACCCGCGAAAAGAGGATGTGCAACCCTGAGAGAGCGACCAGCCACCCCGCGACCACGCCGACCGCCGGACCGGCCGATCGCCCCGACCATTCGCGCCCCACCCACGCGACGAGCGGTATCGTCAGCGTGCCGAAAACCGCTGACACGAAGGCTCCCGCGCCGTCCCACGGAGCACCGACTGCCAGGTTCACCAGACCGACCAGAAACGGGAAGACCGGCGGCGAATAGTACGCTTGGTGGTAGTCGAAGCCGCCGGTCCACGGCCACAGGCCGGACGTCGCGTAGACGCCTTCGTCGAAGTGCGACAGCCCAATGGAACCGAAGTCGACGAACCGCAAGAACCCGCCGACGGCCGTCGCCAAGGCGATCAACGCCAGTTCGACGCGCGGGCCGAAGAGCGGCGGTTCGTCGGAGGCGGGGGCTTCGGTCGACATGGGACGGCCTCCAAGGCGCGTGTGGGGTGTGCCTCCGCAAAGAGGTCTTGTTAGCCGCCGCTTTCCGCAACGGCGCGTCCGTTGACTTCACGCGGCGAAAGACGAAGACGCGCCGCTGCGGAAAGCGGCGGCCAACGAAGACGGACGGACCGCTCGGACCGGCGGTCCTACTCCCGCGGCGGGTTTTCGGTGGCCAGCAGGTCCAGCGCGCGGGCGAAATCCCCTTCGTTGCCGATGAACTTGCCGGCGAGCAGGTCCAGCACCGTCATGAAGCCGATCATCTCCTCCAACCGCTTCCGGCAGGTCTTCAGCGGTTCGGCGGTCGATGCTTCGCTCGAAGCTCCGGACGGCAGGGTCGAGCCGGCGGTCGGGGGCGCGGCGTCGAGCTTCGCCCGACACTCCTTCAGCGACGCCAAGATCGGGTCGACTTCCTTCCGCTTCCGTTGCTGCGCCACCCGCAACACGATCTCCCATACTTCCGACAGCGATTCGTAGTAGTCGCGGCGATCGCCTAGCCGATGGACGCGGCGCACCACCCCCCAGTCGACCAGCGCCCGTAGCGACACGCTGGCGCTGCCGCGCGAGATGTCGAGCCGCTCCATCACGTCGTCGGTGCAAAGCGATTCGCCGGTGATGTAAAGCAGGCCCTGGATCATCGCCATGGTGCGGTTGATGCCCCACACCTCGCCCATGTCGCCCCAGCGCTGAATGAACAGGTCTTGCACGTCCGCCACCACGTCCGGCGCTTCAAGCGTCGCGGCGGGTGGAACGACGGGGGCGGACGGCGTCGACGGCTCGGCGGTCATAGGGGTTGGCGTTCCCCGTCCAGCGCCACGATCGAGCAGGCTTGCCGGACGTTCAGTCCCAGCGTCTGGGCGCGGGCGACGAGTTCGGGACTTTCGGCGCCGGGGTTCAAATAGACCTCGGCCGGGTTTTTCGCGGCGACGGCGTCGATCACTGTCATGCCGACGGCCGGCCGCAGATAGACGCTGACGCGGTCGAGCGGGGTCGGCACCGCTTCGATCGACGGGTAGCACGGCAGGTCGTCGACCACGGAAAGGCCGGGGTTCACCGGGTAGACGGTGTAACCGTGGGCCAGATGCGCCCGCAGCGAGCGGTGGCTCCATTTCGCCGGGTCGGCGCTGGCGCCGAGGATCGCCACCGTCGGCGGTCGAGACTGCGGTTGGTTCATGACGGATCGATCCTTGCTGCGACGGCGGAGTTCCCGCGGGAGGCGTCTCCCACGTTCGGAATCTTACCAACGCCGACGGGCGACGGCCGGTCCCCGACGCTTCATAGCCCGCCGCGCGAGCAAGAGATTCCTGTTCCGACGGCGGAACCACGAAGCGAAGGACTCCGGAATCCCTTGCTTGCGCGGCGGGCTATGAGGAGCGACCGCGCCGCCGTCGTATAGTGTCATTGAATCGTGGGAACGTCGCGAAAGGACACCTTGCATGCCCGCCGGCTATCATCGCAGCCGTTGCCCCGACTGCGAGTCGACGATTCGGATCCGCGACGACCAGCGCGGCCGTCGGCTGCGCTGCCCGGTCTGCCGTACGCGCTGGACCGACGGCGCCGAGTCGTCCGTCCCACGGTCTTCCACGTCCGTTCCCAGCCCTTCCCGGTCG
>JBOFFD010000738.1:0-2471 GCA_051648425.1 Planctomycetia bacterium | reverse complement strand
TCGGAATAGCCGCGCGGATCTTGATACTCGTCTTGCACGATGCACCTCCCGGTGTTGAACCCCGCTCGCCGCGAAGTATTATAGGAAACCGGTCGCGATCGAAAACTTACCGACTTACATCCGTGCCGGCGTAATATGTAGACGCGCTCCGTCATTAACAGCCGTTCATCATTCTATTGTTCAGAGCCTGCCGCCGCGTCCCTTGAACCTTGCCTGACGTCACTCGTCCTGAGGTTCATTGGTTCGGCGCGAAGCCGGGTCTACAGTTCGTCCAGCCGTTTGGCGACCACCGTCTTCTCCAGCACCGTGTTCAGCAGCAGTTCGGCCAGGGGGCGGGTGGCGGCGTCGAGGGCGTCTAGGGCCGATTGCAGGGCCGGGGCGTCGTCGGTGGTGCGGACGGATTCCAGTTGCGTGACGGCCGCTTGCACGGCGGCGCGGAGGTCGGCGGGGGCGCGGTCGCCGGCGTTGGCCAGGCCTTTTCGGGTGTGGGTCAGGTTGGCGTCGGCCTTGGTGCGCAGGTCGATCAGTTTGCGGGCGGCGAAGTCGGCGGCCGCTTGTTCCAAGCCGGCGCGCAGCATCGCCTCGACTTCGTCGCGCGTGAGGCCCTGGCTCGGCTGTACTTCGATGTGGGCGGCGCGGCCGCTGCGCTGCTCGCGGGCGGTGACTTGGAGGAGGCCGTCGGCGTCGATGAGGAAGGTGACGTCGATGCGCGGCAGGCCGGCGGGGCCGGGCGGCAGCCCCGACAGCTTGAACCGGCCCAGGCTGCGGCAGTCCTTCGCCAGTTCCCGTTCGCCCTGCACGATATGCAGGTCGACCCCGGTCTGGTCGTCGACGTACGTGGTGAAGCGCTCGGTCGCTTGCGCGGGAATGGTGCTGTTGCGCGGCACCAGCCGGCTGACCGCGCCGCCGATCGTCTCCAGGCCCAGTGACAACGGGGTGACGTCGAGCAGCAGGATCTGCCGCAGTTCGCCGGCCAGAATGCCGGCCTGCACCGCCGCCCCCAGCGCCACCACCTGGTCGGGGTCGAGGTCGCAGCGGGGCGTTCGGCCGAACATCTCGGCCACGCGCCGTCGCACCAGCGGCAGCCGCGACGACCCGCCCACCAGCACCACTTCGTCGACCTCGGCGGTCGAAAGCCCCGCGTCGCGCAGCGCCGCTCGGCAGGCCGCCAGCGTTCGTTCGACCAGCGGCCGAATCAGTTCGTCGAACTCGGCGCGGGTCACCGTCCGTTCGTAGCCCTTCAAGGCCGGGTCATAGGCGGCGACTTCGTCGGACAGGCGCAGCACGACCGATTCCGCCGTCGACAGGGCGATCTTGGTCTTTTCGCAGACGTCGCGCACCCCTTGGCGGACGTGCGGATTCAGTGAGACGCCGCGGGCGGTCAGCTCGGCTTCGACGACTTGAATGAGCGCGCGGTCGACGTCGTCGCCGCCGAGGCGGGTGTCGCCGTGGGTGGCCAGCACTTTGAAGACGCCGGCCTGTTGCAGCAGGATGCTGCAATCGAACGTGCCGCCGCCGAAATCGTAAACGGCGACCGTGCCCTCGCGGCGTTCGTGCAGACCGTACGCCAGGGCGGCGGCGGTCGGCTCGTTGACGATGCGCACGACGTCCAAGCCGGCCAACCGGCCGGCGTCGCGCGTGGCTTGCCGCTGGGCTTCGTCGAAGTAGGCCGGCACCGTCACCACCGCCTTCGACACCGGTCGTCCCAGTTGCTTCGCCGCCCGCGCCGCCAGTTCGCGCAGAATGACCGCCGACAGTTCTTCGGGGGTCTGCTCGCGGTCGCCCAGGCGCACCCGCAGCACCTTCCGGCCGTCGGCTTCCTGGCGTTCGACCACCTGGTACGGCACGAACGGTAGGTCGTCCTTCAACTCGGCGAGCGTTTTACCGATCAACCGTTTGACGCTGAAGACGGTGTGCTCCGGGTCTTCCAGCGCGTGGGCGCGGGCCTCCACGCCGACCGTCACCCGGCCGTCGGCCCCGAACGCGAGCACGCTGGGGACCGAAACGTCGCCGGTCGGCCCGCGCACCAGGGTCAGCGTCGAGCCGTCGCGGTAGGCGGCCAGGCTGAACGTGGTGCCGAGGTCGATACCCAGAATCGTCGGCGGGGCGGCCGTCGCGTTGGGGTTGAGAATCGTCAAACTCATGAGGTCGCGGGTTCCGTTTCCGGTCGTTCGTTGTGCGACGGCGATTTTCCAGGCCGAGCGTCGATTGACGCGAACTTTTCCACTCGTCCGTCGAAACGGCGGTGGAAAAGACGCGCGTCACGATGATTGTATTGGAACTCGTTCACGGCCAAGGACGCCGGCCGGTTTTCCCGGTCGCCGCTACCTTGGAAACGATGGCGAACTGAGTTTTGGCAGCCGAAAGGCCCGACGGATCGTCATTGTTAGCCGCCGCTTTCCTCAGCGGCGCGTCTTCTCCTTTCGACGGTCGGCGTGGGATTAGCAACGGACGCGCCGCTGAGGAAAGCG
>JBOFFD010000737.1:0-2865 GCA_051648425.1 Planctomycetia bacterium | reverse complement strand
CGCCGTTCAACGCGCCACCGACGCGCCGCCGTCCCGGCTGCTCGAATTGTCGCTCGACGCCGACGACCGCCTGCACGGCGCCCAATATGACGTGCAATCGGGCGGACGGGCGGCGTTCGTCGGCGAGCGGCTCGTCGGCGACCAACTGGCATGGTCGGTGGGAACGGGCGGCGTCGAGTATCGGGCGTCGATCGCGGCGCTGCGGCGCGGCCGCGGGGGAATCGATGTCTTTTATCCGGGCGGCCGACGGTCCAAGTGGGATTTCTCCCGGGTTTCGAGCGAACTGTCGCCGTCGGTTCGCCGGTGAGGTGAATCGATGACGAAACAGGGGGACGCGGTTCGCGTCGGATTGATCGGGTGCGGCGTGATCGGCCGCGTGCATGCCGACCGGCTGGCGTCCGATGCGCGGGTCCAAATGGTCGCGATGTGCGATCCGGACCGGTCGGCCGCCGCTGCGCTGGCCGCCAGGGTGGGGTCGTCGTTCGGCCGTTCTGCGCCGGCAGTCGAAACGCGATTCTCCGACATGCTCGACCGCCACTCCCTCGACGCGGTCGTTTTATGTACGCCAACGCCGTTGCATTTCGAGCAATGTCTGAGTGCGTTCGACCGCGGGCTTCACGTGTTGTGTGAGAAACCGCTGGCCTCCACGCGCGAGCAAATCACGGATCTGATCGGGCGGGCGAAATCGGCCGGGCGGTGTTTGTGCGTATCTTACCAACGACGCTACGCCGCGCCGTTCGTCGCGGCTTATCGAGAGTTACGGGAACGCCGCGATTTTTACGGGCCGATCCGCGACGTTCATCTCTTCGTATGCGAGCGCTGGCAGCAAACGATCCACGGCACTTGGCGCGACGATCCCGCCGTCGGGTCGGGGTACTTCGGCGACGCCGGCACCCATCAAGTCGACCTCGTGTGGCATTTGTCCGGTCTAAGACCGCGCGAACTCTACGCATCCAGTGAGAAGCGCGCCAGCAAGGTGGAAATCGTCACCACGGTGCTGGCGAAGCTTCACGACCCGCACCGCCCGGACGAAGCCGCCCGCATGACCGCGAACTTCGTCGGCTCCGCGAATCACTTTCAAGAAGACATTCACTTTCATTGCTGGAACGCCGACCTGTTGATCCGCGGGGAACGAGTCTTTCGCTGTCACAACAACGTCGTCGAAGAGTTGCATTTAGACGTTTTGGACGGCGCCCCGGACCAAGCCTTCGTCGATGCCGTCTTGCGCGGCGACGATAAAACGGCGTCGCCCTCGGAAAGTGCGCTGACGATGTTCGACTGGACCGAAGCGGTGTTGCGGTCGCTGGAAACCGGCGGCTGGACGGCGGTCGTGTCGCCGAACTCCTCTTAAGAGGAAAGAAGTCGTAGCCGCGCCGAGGATTCCTCCCAACATCACACCTCCGATTCCGATGTCTCGGCTTTTGGCGGCTTGTTCGCCGCCTGCGACGCTCTTGTAATGGCGTAGAGGATAAAGACCGTCCGCAACGACCAACTCGCCGGTGAACAGACCGACGAGGCAGCCGAGCAACGTCATCGCTACGAACAACGACCATCGACGGTAGTCGCCCGCCATGGAGTCCATCCTTTCTTAATTTTCCGCTTCGTCGGATGTACGTCAACTCCACAGGGGTAAGATCGGTTCCCCGTAGTACAACGCGTGCGGGCGGTTCAGTTCGTCGTGGTATTCGGTCGTCGGCGGCAGGCCGAGCGAGCGGAAGATGTGGGCGGAAAGGTTTTCCGGTCGATACGGGTCGCGGATCGGGTGGCCGCCGAAACGGTCGGTGGCGCCGACGACCACCCCGCCGCGGACGCCGCCGCCGGCCATCAGCAGCGTCTGCGCCGACCCCCAGTGGTCGCGCCCGGGGCCTTTGTAGACGCCCGCCAACGTCGTCACCTTCGGCGTTCGGCCGAACTCGCTGCCGACCACGATCAGCGTCAGTTCCAATCGTCCCGAAGCGGCGAGATCGTCGAGCAGCGCCGACAGCGCCTGGTCGGTCGGCGGAAAGAGTTTTTCCTTCAGATGCGGGAAAGCGTTGCCGTGGGTGTCCCATGTTTCGTTGTTGCCGAGGTTGACTTGGATCAACGGCACGCCCGCTTCGATCAGCCGCCGCGCGGTGAGCAGCGACCAGCCGAAGGAATGATTCCCATACCGTTCGAGTTCGGCCGCCGACGCGGAGGAAACGTCAAGCGCCTTTCGCACATGGCCGTCGGTCAACAGTGAAACGGCGGTCTGACGGTGGCGGTCGAGGTTCTCGTACGCTGCGGTCTTATCGAACGCCTTGCGTTGGACGTCGATCGATTCGAGCAGCGCCATGCGATGCGACAAACGGTTCGTCCCGACGTCCTGGGGCAGATTAAGACTGGGGATGTCGAACGACGAACGCTTCGGCTTGTACGTTCGCTGCTGATGGTCGAATTCGAACTTGGGAAAGGCTCCGTATTACGTCGGCATAGATGTAAGTCGGCTGTCGTTGCCAGCGGACACGGCGTGCGAGCCGTCGCGGTTCTACTTACATCCATGCCGACGTAATAGGCGCGAGGCTCGAAAGACGATTCTTCAACGAAATACGGTTGTCGCTTCGCGCCTAAGATGCCGGCGAACTGGCCGGGCAGGGTGCGGCCGGTGTTGTGGACGATCGTGTCGGGAAATACGATCGCGGGCGGCAGGTTGTGGTGCGGCGGCAGGACGGCCGTGGCGAGTGCGGCCATCGAGGGCCAATCGGTGCTTTTCGGTTCGTTGGGGTTGAAGCCGGCCGGCAGTTGCGACCGACCGGTGAGCATGATGTGGTGGCCCGCCGAGTGGTCGTTGCTGGGGTGGGTGAACGACCGCACCAGCGACCACAGCGGACTGCGGGCGGCGAGCAG
>JBOFFD010000736.1:0-4024 GCA_051648425.1 Planctomycetia bacterium | reverse complement strand
GCAGTTTCACGCCGACCTGCGTCAACACCGGCGGCAGCGTCAGTTCGGTTTCCGCCTTGCCCGACGATTTCTTCATCAGGTCGGCGGCGAAGATGCTAAGACCGCCGGTCTGATTTCGCGCGTGGCATTGCAGGCAGTTCAACCGTTTCAGATCGACGCCGGCGGCGTAGACCGGCGCCGGGTGTTCGGCCTTGACGCCGGCCGCCGCCTTTAAGAACGCGGAAAGCGCGGCGCGGTCGTCGGCCGTGAAGGTGTAAGACGGATGCGCCGCCGACTTCGCGCCGTCCAGGCAGCCGGTCGGCCCATCGGCGAGCTTCTCCAACGGCTTGGCGGCCGCGGGCGGCGGCAGTTGGGCGTCGGACCACTGGTGACAGGCCGAGCAGTTCTTCTTTTCTACGAGCCGACGGCCGATCACTTTCAGATCGGCGTCGGCGGGGTGGTCGCCCGACGCTTTCAACGTCGCCAGCGCCGCGTCATAGTCGGCGTCTTTAAGATCGGCCGTCAGTTTGTCGTCGACGGCGCGCGTCAAATGGTGGGCGAGATCCCGCGCTTCCTCGCCGGACAGCCGCAGGTTGGGCATTCGACTTTCCGGGTTGTCGGCGAGCGGATTTTCCAGGAACCGAGCCAACCGGTCGACGGTCGTCTTGGTTTCAATCTTACCCAACGACACCGCGGGCGTTTCGCCGGGCGCCGCGGCGTGGCAGGCGGCGCAGCCGACGCTGGCGAAATGACGCTCGCCGGCGTTGCGCCCTCTCGCCAACTCTTCCTTCGGTTGATCGAGCGCGTCGCGGCCGACGGCCAAGCCCAGCGATTTCAGATAGGCCGTGACGGCGCGACGCTCGGCCGTCCCCCGTTCGTCGGCGGTGAACAGACTCGGCATCACCGCGCTGGAGCGGTGGGCGTGCGGGTCGGCCAGCCATTCGTCGATCCAGCGAGGGAACGCGCGTTCGACGACTTTGTTCAGATTCGGGCCGATCCGCGGTTTAAGTTTGGCCGTTGTGGATTGGTGACAGGCCGTGCAGGCGTGTTCCTCGGCGAGCAACCGGCCGCGCTCGATTTTCGATTGGGCCGTCCAAGACGCGACGTCTTCTTCCTCGGCGTGTCCCAGCGCGTTGGGAAGAATCGGTTCGCGGACGAAAGTCGGCGATTCCCATAGCAGCTGCAACCGGGCGTCGTCCGAAACGCGGCGATAGTCGATTTCAAGCCGAAGGTACCCCGCCTTCAGATCGATCGCGTCGCCTTCCAACAAGCGGGCGGGGCCGTCGACGGCGCCGGCCAGCACCGTCTTACCGGCGACCGCGACCTTGAGATCGCCGGCGACGCGCGCGGCGAACCGGTACGACCCGCGTCGCAGAACCTTGACGACGCCCGTCCATTTCCCCTGGAAGCCCGCCGGCGCCAGCGTCGGGTGGGGCGATTCGCCGGCCCCTAAGACGAACGCCGGTACGGCCTCGGCCATGTGAACGGCGGCGCCGGCGGCGTCGGTGTAGACCGCCAGCAGGTTCGGTTTCAACACCGTCGTTTCTTCGTCGTACTCAAGCGGCGGCGCGGCCGCCGCGACGCCGATCGGCGACAGAATATAGGCCGTCAGGATAAGAACGCGGTATGTCACGGCGGATCGTTCCTCTTGGTTGAGGTGTGTAGTTTCATGGCGAAATCGAACGTCAGTCGAGTCGGACTTTGGCCCCGAAGTCCTTCTTTTCGCTGCTGACGAAATACGTCGCGCAGCCGGCGTCGATCAGGTCGGGGCTGAACGACGTGCGGTCCATGTTGTATTTGGCGATGCTGATCATCTGGTCGAGGATGTCGCGCGGTTGGCACATGCGGAACGGCCGACCGGTCGGCTTGTACCATTTCGACACCAGATAGTCGATCCCCAGTTCGTCGTACTCGACCTTGCGGCTCTTGCAGACGAGCTTCCAAATCTGCCGCCACTGCGCTTCGTCGGGGTCGCGGATTTCGATCTTGAATTTGATGCGGCGGAGGAACGCTTCGTCGGCGAGCTGCGTCGGGTCGAGATTGGTCGAAAAGATGAGCAGTTCGTCGAACGGAATTTCGATCTTATTGCCGGTGACGGTGGTCAGGTAGTCGTACTTCTTTTCGAGCGGCACGATCCAGCGGTTGAGAAGGTCCATCGGTCGGACCTGCTGCCGGCCGAAGTCGTCGATCATGAAGATGCCGCCGTTGGCCTTCATATGCACCGGGGCTTCGTAGTATTTGCCGAACGGGTTGTACGTCAGGTCGAGCATGCCGAGGGTCAATTCGCCGCCGGTCACGATGGTCGGTCGTTTGATGCGGGC
Source organism: Planctomycetia bacterium (assembly GCA_051648425.1). GTDB lineage: Bacteria > Planctomycetota > Planctomycetia > Kolteriales > Kolteriaceae > JBOFFD01. The sequence continues at coordinate 1,724 of JBOFFD010000736.1, read as the reverse complement.
GAAGCGGGTGTCGTAGGACGTCTTTTTGAACAGGATGCTGCGGAGGCCGAGCGGGTCGTCGTCGACTTTCTTTTCTTCGGCGAGGTCGTGGACGGTGGGATCGTACACTTTGATGATTTCGCCGTTCACTTCCACGGCGTAGGGAATGTAGATGGCGTCGCCCATGAGCCGGGTGATGCGCTCGGCGACGCTGGTCTTGCCGTTGCCGGGGTAGCCGAAGAGGAAGATCGACGCCGCCGAGTTGATGGCCGGGCCGATCTCGTTGAAGACGGCGTCGGAAATGATGAGGTCGGAAAAGGCTTGATTGATGGTGCGGCGAGTGACGAGCAGGTTCTTAATCGTCTGCGCCATGACGACTTCGATGTACGTGTTGAACGGCACGGGCATCGGGCCGGCGTATTCGGTCTTCTTCAGCGCGTCTTGGACGGCGGCCGGCCCCTTGGGGGGTTTCAGTTCCCATTCGATGGCCGAGTCGCCGACGCCGCCGCCCTGTTTCTGGCCGATCATGTCGATGAGCTGCACGCGGCGCAATTCGGGCATGAGCGGATCGATGACGTTGAACGAGACTCTGAGATGGCTGGCGATTTCGCCGCCGGTCATACGGCCGCGGTTGTACAGCACGCGCAGGATTGATTCGGTGATGAACGAGTTGCTAAGGCCGGTTTCTTCAGGGGTGCGCGGTTCGCGGGGCATGAACGGAACGCGGGGGGCGGCGGCGCCGGCGTCGTCGTCGGGCGGCGGGTCGCCCAAGAGGCCGTCGGTGCGGGTGGAGGCGCCGAATTCCGCCAAGAGGCGGTCGTAATGCTCTTTGTGTAGTTTCAGATGGCGGATGGCGTCTTCGTCGCCGGCGCGCTCGGCTTCCTGGAGGCATTCCAGCATGGCGGGCGCGACGACGTATTTGACGCCGTCGATGTACATGTGGTGCAACATGACGCCGGGGCGGACGTAGCAGTCGGCGGTGTGGCCGGTGCGGCGTTTCATTTCGTCGAGGTATTCGGGGGCCGTCAAGAACCGCATCGTCATGGCGCGTCGTCCTGGCGTCGTCTGGGGGCGACGGAGCCGAGGGGTAGGGCCGGTCCGCCGTCGTCGCTCGTCGCGGAGCTTGTTTAGGAACGAACGAGGGCCGCGGCGCGGCCGCCGTACAAGCGTACAAGGCTCGCGCAGGAAAAAACCCCGCCGCCGTTCCACCGGCGCGGCCGGCGGGACGGAATCGGACGGGGCGTCGATGGACCTACGACAGGAAAGGATCAGGCGGCGCGAAGCCGCCCGCGCGATCAATACTCGCGCTTGGTCTTGATGCCCGGCTGCGGAATCGGGTACTTGCCCGAGGCGTCGGCGACGAGCGGGGCCGGCGTTTCCAGCGACAGCTTGTCGACGGTCGGGGCGAATTCGTGCTCGCAGTTCAGCATTTCGTCATAGGTGACGACGCGCCCGGTGTGGGCGGCCATGCGGCCCATCGACGTGACCAGGCTGGCCTCGGCGCCGCGCTTCGCTTCGTTGTACGGCTTGTCGTTGCGGATCGCCTCGATGAGGTGGTCCCATTCAAGCTGGTACGGGTTCGGTTCCTTCGACTGGTAGCGCCAGACGACGTTCTTGTTGTCGGTCATGTCCTGGCTCTTGTAGATGCGGCAGCGGGCCGGGCTGTGGCCCGACTGCGAAATGACGGCGGCGGCCTTCGTGCCGTGCGCGTAGCTGGCGAATTCCTGGTGGCAGCCGTCCATGTT
>JBOFFD010000735.1:0-20546 GCA_051648425.1 Planctomycetia bacterium | reverse complement strand
TCGGAATAGCCGCGCGGATCTTGATACTCGTCTTGCACGATGCACCTCCCGGTGTTGAACCCCGCTCGCCGCGAAGTATTATAGGAAACCGGTCGCGATCGAAAACTTACCGACTTACATCCGTGCCGGCGTAATATGTGGCGTTCGCTCCGGTCGCGAGTTCGACAAAGTAACCGCATGCGGGTTCGATTTGGTTATGAGTGAGCGTGTCAGTGTCCCCGGTATTCGCCAATGCATTGCGAACGTCGAGTTGGTCATCCAGCAGAAGGTCGTTACGGGAGACCACCTCTTGGTCGTAGGGGAAGTTTTGCGATTCGCAGTGGATACTGCAAACCTGGAGCGGTGTCTATTGTCAGTCGGTCCGTCCCATATTACGTCGGCATGGATGTAAGTAGTACCGCGACGGCTCGCACGCCGTGTCCGCTGGCACCTACAGCCTACTTACATCCATGCCGGCGTAATAAGGGTTACACTGTTCTTGCAAAACAAGGCATCCACCGGATTGCTGTAATTGACATCATCGAAGAGTCAAAGTCGGAACTTGTTCACGAGCGATGAGTTCCATTTTTACCGAAGCCATGCCGAACCCGGCGCTGCAACTAACGCAGCCAGGTTTGTTGATTTGAATTGCTTTCTGTGACGTGGCCGAGTAAGTGAGCTTGATCGTTCGGCGGCGAGAGAAAATGTCGCAAGGGCCGCTGGCTCACCATTGGATCGCGCCGTTGGTGTTCGCGCCGTTGGTGTTCGCGCCGTTGGTGTTCGCGCCGTTGGTGTTCGCGCCGTTGGTGTTCGCGCCGTTCGGGCTGATGCTGTTCGTTCATCAATCGCTCGGCCTATCCGACGCGTTGTTGGCTGTTCCCAAGCCGGGCGAGCCGTTCTGGCCGCACTTCAATTTAACGATGGTATTCGTCTTCTACCTGGGAGTCGGGGGATACGCCGCCCATGCGTTCTGGTTGTCCGATCGCGGTTGGGCATGGGTCGCGGTCAAAGGCATCGGGTTGGCCATCGCTTGGACGACAATGATCGTCGCATTGCAAGCCAGCAACTGACGGGAATCGACGAACCGCTCGACAGCCTGGGTTTAACAAAGGCCGAACCGGACGCCGCCGAGCGGCGTCGTTCGTCTCGAGGAGGCTTTTTCGTGGCGCCTGAGACTTCCCCGGAAACGACTCGCTCGCGGTGCGAAACTCGAATCGCGGGCATTGAGCAGGGCGTGCGGCGGCTTTGGATGCCTGGTCGCCGGGGTCGGCTCGTCGCCGAGTGGTATGACGTCGGGTATGAGTCGCGCGAAATCGGCGCCCATGACCTAGCGGAAAAGTGTTTCCGTGCGGCGATCGGTTTGATGCACGGACGCCGGCCGTGGCTTTTGAAACGTTCGCTGCGAGTCTTCAGCGTGGTCGCCGGGTGTTACAATCTCTTAGGCGATCATTACCTTCACGAACAACGATGGACGGAAGCCGCGACCTCGTTCGATGAAGCAATCAAGGTAAGACGCAGACTGCGGCGGCTCTTTCCGACGGACCGTGAGAACGCAGTGTACCTCGGCGGGGCGTTGTGCAATCGAGGCCACGCGACCGCCCAGACCGACGCCAAGCTCGCCCGCGACTTCTACGAACAAAGTCTTGCAGTGCTTCGACAGCCGATTCAGACTTGTGCATGCAGCTACTGGGACGAACCGCGTCAATCGTGGTGGTGCGAACAGTTGGAAGCCCTCGGGCCGATCGTCGGCGCGCAATGGGTCGAATTGGCGCCTCGGTTCATCGACAACGCCGCCGACGCGCTGCGGGCTTTGGCCGAGTCGACCGACGCACCGCACCGAGGCGGCACGGAAGGTTTTCCGTAAGATGCTGTGTGCCGAGGCGGCCCGGACGGTGCGTTCGGTCGTTCGGCCCCCATGAGGTCTCGCATGGCGAAGCTCGCCCTGTTTCCGGTGCTTCTGGCGGCCGGCTGTCTCATCGCCGGCGTCTACGGGGCGCTGCACAACCAGATTTCCTACACCGTCTCGCCCGACTACTTTTTCGCCTTCAAGTTTCATCAGTTCGCCATTCCCGACGAACTTCGCGGCCGCGTCGGCGCCGCCATCGTCGGTTGGTACGCCTCGTGGTGGATGGGACTGATCATTGGCGCGCCCGTCCTTCTCGTCGGCCTGGTTCTGCCGGACTGGAAAGCCTACGTCGTCCATGGTTTGGCGGCCTTCGGGGTGGTCGTCTTTACGGCGCTCGTCGTCGGTCTGGGATCGCTCGGATACGCCTTTTGCACGATCTCGGACGGAACGCCGCTGCTCCGTTGGTTTCCGGACGGCGTCAAGGATCACGTCGCCTTCGCGCGGGCGGGGACCATGCACAACTTCAGCTATTTGGGCGGCGGCGTCGGCATCGTCACCGGGTCGGCCTATTTGATCGCAGTGAGGATGCGTCTGACCGGACGCGTGTAGGCTTTCCGGTTCGTCGGCATCTCGGACGGTCGGTTAAAAGGTGCGGCGGAAGAAGCTAGGCTTGCCGCCGGTTATTGTATAGAATGGCATCGTCGGAGGAGCTGAAGCGTCTTGGAACGACGCGGGCGGCCGATTGCACCGAGGACTCCGCCGTGCCGAACCGTCCCGCCGACGAAACCACGCCAGCGACGAACCCATTGCCCGCCGCGACTTCCGACGCACCGGTCGACGACCCCAAAGGGGCGCTCAATTGTGACCACGGCCTGCGGCGGCAGACCGTCGTCGAGCTGTTGCTGGTCGAAATCTCGCGCGGTCGATTTCGACCCGAACAACGGCTGGTGACGCAGCAGCTCGCCACCGCCTTCGGCGTCAGCCCCACCCCGGTGCGCGAGGCGCTGGTCGAACTCGCCCGCATGGGGGTGGTGGAACTCAGCCCGAACCGCGGCGCCGTGGTGCGACGGGTCGGCCCCCGGGAAATCCGGGAAATCTGCCAAGTCCGGCGGGTGCTGGAGTGCGAAGCGGTCCGGCTGGCCGTCGGAAGGGTCGACCTGAAGCAAATGGCCGCCCTGGAACTGGAACTTCGCGGCCTTTTGGTCGTGCCGAGTCCCGCCGACGCCGTCTACTTCGCCCAGGCCCGCGCCACCGACGACAGCCTGCACGACCTGGTCGCCGCGTCGTGCGGCAACGCCTTCCTGGCGGCCGAGCTTGGCCGACTCAAAACCCTGTTCCGCGCCTACCGCGACCTTTCGTGGGCGCACGAAGAAGAACGCAACGACGACCACCGCATTCCCGCCGAGGCGGCCGAGCACTTAGCCGTCATCGAGGCGTTGCGGTCCGGCGACCCGCGCCGGGCCGTCCATGCAATGTCCCGGCACATTCGGATGGCTGTCCGCTACTGGGCCAGGGCCGTGGCGACGAACGATCCCACGCCGCCGCCGGCCCCGCCGTTCACGGTCGACAAAGACGGCGACAAATCGAACGGCAAGACCGGCTCGAAAGACAACCTTCGGGGAAGAAAGCGATCATGACGTACGCCGGCCGATCCGCGATGTTGATTGCCATTTCGGCGTTCCTGCAAGGCGTCGCGCCGGCTGCGGCGCCGTTGGAATACAACCGCGACGTCCGGCCGATCTTGGCGGAAAACTGCTTCGCCTGTCACGGCCCCGACTCGGCCGCCCGCAAGGCCGACCTTCGGCTCGACCGCCGCGACGACGCCGTCGCCGCCAAGGCGATCATTCCCGGCAAACCCGACGACAGCGCCGTGCTGGGCCGCATCCTCAGCGGCGACGCCGACGAAGTGATGCCGCCCCCGGAATCCCACAAAAAGCTGACGGACGCCCAGAAAGATCTACTGCGGCGCTGGATCGCCCAAGGCGCCGAGTACCAGCCGCATTGGTCGTTCCTGCCGGCGAAACGGCCGGCCCCGCCGGCGGTGAAGAACGAAGCGTGGGTGCGGAACCCCATCGACCGATTCATTCTCGCCGAGCTTGAAAAGCAGGGCCTAACGCCCGCCCCCGAAGCCGACCGCCGCACCCTGGCCCGCCGGCTCAGCCTCGACCTCGTCGGCTTGCCGCCCGAGCCCGCGCTGGTGGAGGCGTTCGTTTCCGACGCCGCCCCCGACGCCTACGAAAAGTACGTCGACCTGTTGCTGAAGACGCCGCAATGGGGCGAACACCGCGGCCGCTACTGGCTCGACGCCGCCCGTTTCGCCGACACCCACGGCATCCATTTCGACAACTACCGCGAAATGTGGGCCTACCGCGATTGGGTCATCCAAGCGTTCAACCGCAACCTGCCGTTCGACCAATTCACCATCGAACAGCTTGCGGGCGACCTCCTGCCGAACCGCACCCTGGAACAACAGGTGGCCACCGGCTTCAACCGCTGCAATATCACCACCAACGAAGGGGGGGTGATCGCGGAAGAGTACCTGGTGCTGTACAACCGCGACCGCACCGAAACGACCAGCCAAGTCTTCCTTGGCCTAACCGCCGGCTGCGCCGTCTGCCACGACCACAAGTTCGACCCGCTGAGCCAGCGCGAGTTCTACGAGATGGCGGCGTTCTTCAACAACACCACGCAAGGCGCGATGGACGGCAACATCAAGGACACGCCGCCCATCGTGACCGTGCCGCGGATGGAAGACCGCGCCCGTTGGGACGCCCTGCCCGTGGAACTGACGGCCGCCCAGAAAGCGCTCGACGACCGCCGCGCCGCCGCCCGACTCACTTTCGACGCCGCGCTGAAAGACGGCAGGCTCGACCCGGCGGCGCTCGTGCCGGCCGACGGCTTGGTCTTCCACGCCCCCTTGAACGAAGGATCGGGGAACACCGTCGGTTACGTCGTCAAGGGCGAGAAGAAGTCGACGGCCTTCGAGAAGCCGCTCGACTGGGAGCCGGGCCACGTCGCCGACCTCGCCTACAAACGGACGGCCGACACCGTCGCCGTGCCGGAAGCGGCTGATTTCGACGGCGCGACCCCGTTCGCCTTCGGCGCCTGGATCAAGCTGCCGGCCGGGAACGCGACCGGGGCGGTAGCGGCCCGCATGGAGGACGGCCCCGATCATCGCGGTTGGGATTTGTACATCGAAAACGGCCGGCTGGCGATGCACCTCGTCCACAAATGGCCGGGCGACGGCCTCAAAGTCGTCGACCCGGCGGCGCTGCCGGTCGGGAAATGGACCCACGTCTTCGTCACCTACGACGGCTCAAAGAAGGCCGGCGGCGTGGCGCTGTACGTAGATGGCGAACGGCGGGGGAACGTCGCCGTACACGTCGACGCCCTCAAAGGTACGACGGCGTCGACCGCGCCGTTCAAGATCGGCCAGCGCAACGGTTCGTCGCCGGTGACCGACGTCGGCATTCAAGACCTGCGAGTCTACGGCCGGGCGGTGTCGGCCGACGACGTGGCGAAAATCCGCCTCGGCGCCCGCAACGGCTACTTGGCGAAGAAGCCGGCCGACAAGCGTACGCCCGCCGAAGCCGACGAACTGTTCGGCTGGTGGGTGGAAACGCAGGACGCCGAATTCGCCGACCGCCGCACCAAGTTGACCGGCCTGAAGGGCGAAGAGTCGGCGATCAAGGGACGCGGGACGATCGCGCACGTCATGAGTGAAAAGCCGACGGCGCCGGTCGCCTTCATCCTGCATCGCGGCGAATACGACCAACGCCGCGACCAAGTGGCCGCCGGCACGCCGGCCGTCCTGCCCCGCTTCCCCGACGCCTTCCCGCGCGACCGCCTCGGCTTCGCCCGCTGGCTGCTCACCCCGGAACAACCCCTCACCGCCCGCGTGACGGTGAACCGTTTCTGGCAGGAGGTCTTCGGGACCGGCCTCGTCCGCACCGCCGGCGACTTCGGCGTCACCGGTGAAGCGCCCTCCAACCCCGAACTGCTCGACTGGCTGGCCGTCGACTTCCGTGAAAACGGTTGGGATATGAAGCGATTCTTCAAGCAGTTGGTGACCTCGGCGGCCTACCGGCAGTCGGCCCTGGTCACCCCGGAAAAGCTTGAAAAAGACCGCGACGGTCGGCTGCTTTCCCGCGGCCCGCGCTTCCGCCTCGACGCCGAGATGATCCGCGACTACGGCCTGGCCGCCAGCGGTCTGCTCGTTCGCACCGTCGGCGGCCCCAGCGTCAAGCCGTACCAGCCCGAAGGGGTCTGGGAGGCGGTGGCCATGATCGGCAGCAACACCCGCGACTACCGCGCCGACGACGGCGACCGGCTGTACCGCCGCAGCATGTACACCTTCTGGAAACGCAGCGCGCCGCCGGCGTCGATGGAAATCCTGAACGCCCCCAACCGCGAAACCTGCGTAGTACGCCGCGACCGCACCAACACCCCGTTGCAGGCCCTGGTGACGCTGAACGACCCGCAAGGCGTGGAAGCCGCCCGCGTACTGGCCGCCCGGGCCTTGGCCGAAGGCGGCGCGACCGCGGAAACTCGGCTCGACTACGTCGCCCAGCGGCTGCTCGCCCGCCCGCTGCGGGCCGAAGAACGCCTGGTGGCGGTCGCCGTCTTCAACGACCTGGCCGCCCACTACGCCTCGAACCCCGACGACGCGAAGAAGCTGCTGGCGGTGGGTGTCGCGAAGACCGACCCCGCCCTCGACCCAACGGCCCTGGCCGCTTGGACGATGGTCGTCAACCAGTTCATGAACCTCGACGAAGTGTTGTGCAAGTAAGACGACCTCGCCGCCGCGCTCTGAATTCTTCGTTAGCCGCCGCTTTCCTCAGCGGCGCGTCCTTCTTTGTAGTGTCGACGAAAACACAAAAGACGCGCCGCTGAGGAAAGCGGCGGCTAACGAGAATCACTCTTGGAGACGACTTTCATGGACCGTTCGCTGCACGAACTCTCAAAGACGTCGCTGTTCCAAGACTACCTCCGCTTCGAGCGGCGGCGGCGGTTCTTCGCGTCGGCCACCTTCTCGCTCGGCTCGGCCGCCTTCGCGGCCACCGCGCTGGGCGCCTCGCCGAGCGACGTCGCGAAGACCTCCGCGCCGGCTGACCCAGGCTCGCCCACCGGCATCGGCGCCGCGACGCCGACCACTCACTTTCCGGGTAAGATCAAGAACATCATTTATCTGCACATGGTCGGCGGTCCGCCGCAGATGGACCTGTACGACTACAAACCGAAGATGAAGGATTTCTACGACAAGGATCTGCCGAACGAAATCCGCCGCGGCCAACGCCTCACCACCATGACCAGCGGCCAGGCCCGCTTCCCGATCGCGCCGTCGAAGTTCAAATTCGCCCGCCACGGCCAATCGGGCATGGACGTCTGCGAACTGCTTCCGAAAACCGCCAGCATGGTCGACGACCTCTGTTTCATCCGCTCGATGAACACCGAGGCGATCAACCACGAACCGGCCATCACGCTGATGCAGACCGGCAATCAGAACACCGGCCGGCCCTGCCTGGGGGCGTGGATGTCTTACGGCCTGGGGTCGCTGAATCAGAATCTGCCGACGTTCGTCGTCTTAGTCGCCAAACCGACCAACACCGAACAGGTGCAGGCGATCTCGGCGCGCTTGTGGCAGTCGGGCTATCTGTCGGGCGAACACGCCGGCGTCAGTTTCCGCGCCGCCGGCGACCCCATCCTGTACATCAACAACCCGCCGGGGGTGCCGGCCACCGTCCGCCGTCGCACGTTGGACGGTCTTAAATCGCTCAACGAAATGAACTACAACCTCGTCGGCGACCCCGAAACCCATACCCGCATCCAGCAGTACGAAATGGCGTTCCGCATGCAGTCGAGCGTGCCGGAACTCACCGAAATCGAGAACGAGCCGGCGTCGACCTACGCCCTCTACGGCGACGAAGCGAAGAAGCCCGGCACCTTCGCCAACACCGCGCTCTTATGCCGTCGGTTGGTGGAGCGCGGCGTGCGCTTCGTGCAGGTCTATCACAACAACTGGGACACCCACGGCAACGTCGCCGGCCGACTGCCCGACCAGTGCCGCGACGTCGACCAGCCGTGCTGGGGCCTCATCCAAGACCTGAAGTCGCGCGGCCTGCTCGATTCCACGCTGGTCGTCTGGGGCGGCGAATTCGGCCGCACCATCTATTCGCAGGGCGGTCTTTCGCCGCAGAACTACGGCCGCGACCACCACCCCCGCTGCTACACGCTCTGGATGGCCGGCGGCGGCGTGAAGCCCGGCACGATCTACGGCGAGACCGACGACTTCAGTTACAACATCGTCAAAGATCCCGTCCACGTCCGCGACTTCCACGCCACCATCTTACACCTCCTGGGCTATGACAACACCCGCTTCAGCTACCGCTTCCAGGGGCTGGACCAGAAACTGACCGGCGTGGAACACGCCCGCGTGATTCAGGAACTGCTGGCGTAGGAAGAACCCAGTGCGTTCATTGCGGCGACCTCAACAGCTCGTTTCGCCGGAAGGAATGAGACGCATGAGAGTCCTTGTCTTACTATGTTTCGTGGCGACGCCGCCGGTCGGTTCCGCTTCGCCGCCGACCGAGACTGTCCGTCGTCCGGTCGCCGAATACTTCATGCCGAACGGCGCGACGCCGACCGAGGGAATCTACAAGGCGGATCTTTCGCCCGACGGCCGGCTGGTCGCCTACGCCCACTCGAACGGCAAGGTCACGGTCCACGCCGTGGCGGAGGCGACGCCGCGCTTCACGACCGAACCGACCGACCTGCGCGGCTCGCCGTACACCGGCGGGGCGGCGTTTTCAGTCGATGGCACGATGGTCGCTTTTCCGGGAAAAGGAAAGCAGATCGAAGTAAGATCGGCGCAGACTGGCGAGTCGATTTCGTCGATCGAACTGACCGGCGGGTTGCGGGAAGTCGTCGACGCGCTCGCCTTCTCGCCGGACGGCCGCAAGCTCGCCGTCGTCTCCGGCCACCTTTACCACAAAGATCTGCATCTTTTCGAGACGACCACCGGCCGGCTCGTCGGCCGACCGCTGGCCGACGTGGACGGCATCGCCCTTCAGTTGGTCTTCTCGGCCGACGGAAAGCGCTTGGCCGCCAACCACTGGAAAGAGATCTTCTTAGTGGACTTCGACGCTGGCCGGCTCGCGGCGACGGTCGCCGGCGAGTCGTCGTCGGTGATCTTTTTCCAAGATGAAAAACTGTTCGCGGTGCAAGAGGCGTCGCTCGCCGTCCACGAAGCGACGAACGAGGGGATCGTCGAGAAATCGATCGGGCGGTTCGCCGAAGAGAACGAAGCCCTTGGCCCAGTGCGCGTCGCCGTCGCGGGGAACCCGGCGGTCGCTGCGGTCGTCGTGAAAAACGAGGTTTCTTTGCGAAACATGGACGGCCGCGAACTAAGACGGGTCGTCGGAGCGGATGCGCCGATCCGGCGGGTCTGCCTGTCGACGGACGGCCGCACGCTCCTGGTCTTCCGGGAAACCCAGCGGGTGGAACTCTTTCACCTCGACTGAGGTGAAGGCGGGTTCGGTTTTCACGGCTGGTTTGCTAAACAGAAGACGATGGACTGCTCGACGCGTCGGTTTTCGCGTCGCTCCCCCCTGTTCGACGGTCCTACCGGGAATCGCCGATTTTTCAGGGAGCGACGCCATGACTTTGACCTTTCCAACTCACCGCCTGCTGTCTTTCCTCGCCGTCTTCGCCTTCAGTCTCACACCGGCCGCCGCCGGCGATTGGACGCAGTTCCGCGGCGCCGACGGCTCCGGCGTCAGTCCCGCGACCAACGTCCCCACCACTTGGAGCGATTCCGAAAACCTCCGCTGGAAAGTCGATCTGCCCGGCGCCGGCTCATCCAGCCCCGTCGTTCTGGGTGACCGCGTCTTCGTCACCTGCTACTCCGGCTACGGTCTGCCGAAATCCAACGGCGGCGAACAGCAATCGCTGCAACGCCACCTCGTCTGCGTCGACCGCGCCGCCGGCGTCGTCCGTTGGACGAAGACCATTCCCGCCGAACTCCCGGAAGACCAGTACCAGGGGTACATTTCCGAACACGGGTACGCCAGCAACACGCCCGCCGTCGACGCCGAGCGCGTCTACTGCTTCTTCGGCAAAGGGGGAGTTCTCGCCTTCGATCTCGACGGCAAGCAACTCTGGAAGACCGATGTCGGCAAGGAATCGAGCAACCGCCGTTGGGGATCGGGGGCCAGCCTGATTTTGAACGGCGACATGGTCGTCGTGAACGCTTCGGGGGAAAGCCAGTCGATCCGCGCGCTCGACAAGAAGACCGGCAAGGAAATTTGGAAGGCGAGCGCCCAAGCGCTGGAACTAGCGTACGGCACGCCGGGTGTGGCCGCGACGAAAGACGGTCGGCGGGAATTGGTCGTCGCGGTTCCCAGCGAAGCGTGGGGGTTGAATCTCGACACCGGAAAACTGAACTGGTACGCCCAGCATGAACTCACCGGCAACGTCTGCCCCAGCGTGGTGGTCGACGGCGAAACACTGTACGTCTTCGGCGGCTTCCGCTCGGCGGGCAGCTTGGCGCTGCGGGCCGGCGGTCAAGGGGACGTCACCAAGTCGAACGTCCTTTGGACCGCCCGTCACAGTTCCTGTGTGGCGACGCCGGTGCTGTACGACGGCCGGCTTTACTGGATCAGCGACAACGGCCAGGCGTACTGCATCGCCGCGAAGACCGGCGAACAGGTGTACCGCGAACGGGTGGCGGAAATCAAGGGCGGCGGCCGACCGGTCTACGCCTCGCCGGTGGTTGTCGGCGGCAATCTATACGTGCCGACGCGTTGGAGCGGCGTCCTCGTCCTGCCGGCGACGGCCAGGTACGAAATCCTGGCGCAAAACAAGTTCGCGGACGACGAAAGCGACTTCAACGCGACGCCGGCCGTCGCCGACGACGAACTGTTCCTACGGTCCGACCGCCGGCTGTACTGCGTCGCTAAGAAGACCCCGTAAACAGGCCGGCCGTCGAGCATCGGGAGTGCATGATGAAGCGATGGATCTGGGCGCTGGCGGCCCTGGTGGTTCTGGGCGCGGCGACGGCTTTCGTTCTGCTGCGTCCCTCCGGCAGGCCGGAGGGCCGACCGAACGACGGCTCCCGACCGGAACGCCCCTGGCGTCCGGAGTGACCGGGCGGTCGCGGCTCCGGCGGACGACCTATCAGGCGAGGATGTTTTTCACGAGGTTTCCCTTGGCGCCGTCGAGCAGCGTCAATTCGCGGACGCCCTTCTTAAAGATCAGCTTCTGCTCGTCGACGCCGAATTGGTGCAGCAGGGTGGTCAGCCAATCCTGGTGCGTGACCACGTCCTTCACCGCCTTGTGACTGAATTCGTCGGTCTCGCCGTGGGTGAATCCATCTTTGAAACCGCCGCCGGCGACCCACATGCTGAAACCGTAGGTGTTGTGGTCGCGGCCAATCTTACTTACAGGCGTGCCGGGGACGTGTTGGATGACCGGCAGCCGGCCCATTTCGCCGCCCCAATGGACGACGGTGGAATCGAGCAGGCCGCGGTCTTTGAGATCCTTCACCAACGCGGCCGACGGCTTGTCGACTTCGCGGCAGCGGGCCGGCAGTTCGCTCGCAATATCGGAGTGGTGGTCCCACGTCTGGCCGCTGTTCCATAGCTGCACGTAGCGGACGCCGCGCTCGATCAGCCGGCGGGCGATGAGGCAGCGGGTGGCGTAGTCGCGGGTCGTCGGGTCGTCGACGCCGTACAGTTCGTGCGTCTGCTTCGACTCGCGGGAGATGTCGAACGCCTCTTTGGCGGCGAGCTGCATGGCGGCGGCCAGTTCGTAGCTGGCCATGCGGGCCTGGAGGTCGGATTCGCCCGGACGGCCGGCGAGGTGGTCGCCGTTCAGTTCGCGCAGCAGATCGAGCTGCGCCTTCTGCGGCGCGCCTCTAAGATGGTCGGGCGGATCGAGGTTCAGAATGCGCGGGTCTCGCGGACGGGCGACCGTGCCTTGATACAGGCTCGGCAAGGCTCCGTTGGTCCAGTTTTCGCCGCCGATGAGCGGCAGGCCCTTGGGGTCGGTCATGGCGACGAACGCGGGCAGATTCTGCGATTCCGTCCCCAGGCCGTAAGTCAGCCAACTGCCCAGGGCGGCGCGGCCGCGCACCCCCACGCCGCAGTTGAGCGCGCACATGCTCGGAAGATGGTTGTTCACGCCGGTGTGCATGCTGCGGATGAGACAAATCTCGTCGGCGACGCCGCCGATGTGCGGAATAAGTTCAGACATCTCCATGCCGGATCGGCCGTAGCGTTTGAATTTCCATTGCGACGCCATCAATTTGCGGCTGGCCTGCGCGGGGTTGTCCTGCTGAAGTTCGCCGGAAAAATCCTTGCCTTCGAGTTCCTTCAGTTTCGGCTTGTTGTCGAACAGCGAAATCTGACACGGCCCGCCGATGAGAAAGATCGAGATCATCGCCGTCGCCTTCGGCGCGAAGTGGGGCTTCTTCGGCGTCAGATCGAAGACTTCCGGGTCCAGAGACGGCTTGACCGGCTCGGCGGCCAACAGGCCGTCGCCGCGCAGCAGATCGGCCAGGCCGAGCGTTCCGAGGCCGAACGCGCTTGAATGGGTGAAATGGCGACGCGAGCAAAGCGGATTCATCTTCGGCACCATCCCTTAGTCGACGTATAAGAACCGGTTGCTGCACAGCAGCGTTTGGCAGAGGGTCTCCATCGCCCGCATGTCGGGGGCGTGCGACCATTTCTTAACGTTTTCCAGCCAGTCCCCGTCGCCGTTATCCCGGTGGTATTTCGTCTGCGATTCCAGGAACGCGAGGCAGGTTTTCAGTTCGGCGTCGGTTGGCTCGAAGGCGAACATCAAGCGGTAGGCGAGCCGCACCCGTTCTTCGGGGCCGTCGCCTTCGCTGAAAAGCCGTTCGGTGATTTCATTCGACTGTTTCAGAATGAACTCGTCGTTCAGAAGAAACAGCGACTGCGGGGCGACGGTGGACGTGCGGCGGGCGTCGCAGTTGGGGCTCATCACCGGCATGTCGAACGTTTCCAACACCACGAGCGGCAGGGTCCGCCGGTTTTGGACGTAGACGCTGCGGCGGAAGGCGTCGTCGCCGACTTCCTCGATGCCGTTGAACAAGCCTTCCAAGATCTTGCGACGCCCGAAGACGGCCTTACCTTCGCCGTCTTCGGCGACGGGGATCGACGGTCCACCGACGCTCAGTTTCAGTTTTCCGCTCACGGCTAAAACGGCGTCGCGCACCTGCTCGGCTTCGAGGCGGCGAAGGTTCATCCGGCCGAGCAGGCGGTTGTCGGGGTCGAGGCGGTCGAGGGTCGGCGTCCGCCGCGACGACTGCCGATAGGCCGCGCTGGTCATCAGCAGTTTGTGAAGCCGTTTGACCTTCCAGCCGCCGGCGACGAATTCGGATGCCAGCCAGTCGAGTAGTTCCGGATGGGTGGGTCGGTCGCCGTTGAGGCCGAAGTCGTTGGGGGTGGCGACCAGCCCCTTGCCGAAATGGTGCAGCCAAAGGCGGTTTACCATGACGCGGGTCGTCAGGGGGTGGGAACCGTCGGTCAGCCAAGCGGCGTACGCCAGCCGGCGGCCGGTGGAGGCCGCGTTCTCTTTCGGCGCCGGGGTCTGCACCATCTTAGTCCGCGCTAAGACGGTCAGTTCGCCGGGCGAAACGACTTTCGTCGGCTGGTCGGGGTCGCCGCGGAAATGAACGGCGCTGACGGGCGCGGCGGCGGTTTCGGCGACGGTCATTAAGAACCAGCGGGACGGGATTCGTTCACGCAGTTTCGCGACGGCCGCTTCTTCTTCCTTGAACTTGGCGTGACCCGCCGCGTCGTAGTCGTTGAAGAACGCACGGACGACCCAGACAGGCTTGAGCTTCGGGTGCTTCTCAAGCAGCGCCTTCTGTTCCGGCGTCCGTTTGCCTTCCTCGGTTTCGTACGCCTTTGCGACCTCCGGTCGTTCCGCTTCGGGAACGCGGGCGATCTCCGCGTCGACGATCGCCTTCGCCGCCGCGTCCCACGCCTTGTTCAGCGCGTCGGCCCGGCGGTCCACTTCCTTCGACGCGGCGGCCACTTCGTCGACGACGGCTTTCGGCGTGACGTCCAGCAGGCGTTCCTGCGGCGTCTTCCAGGCTTTCAGATCGAAGGCGGGGTCGAAGAAGGCGCGCAGGCGGTAATAGTCTTCCGTCGGAATGGGGTCGTATTTGTGGTCGTGGCACTGCGCGCAGCCGACGCTGAGACCCAGGAACGCGCTGGTCGTCACTTTAAGACTATCGGCCGCCGCTTGATTGCGTTCGACGATGGTGTTAGCCGTCTGAGTGGCGTCCGGCGCCATTCTTAGGAAGCCGAGGGCGGCCAACCGATCGAGGGTCGTCGGGTCGGCGAAGTCTTTCGAGCCTGCGGCCAACTCGTCGCCGGCGATCTGTTCCCGAAGGAACTCGTCGTACGGCTTGTCGTCGTTGAAGCCGCGCACGACATAGTCGCGGTACCGCCAGGCGTGCGGTCGTTCGACGTCGGCGCCGGGGGCGCCGTCGGTTTCGGCGTAACCGGCGACGTCCAACCAGTGGCGACCCCAGCGTTCGCCGTATTGCGGCGTCGCCAGCAGGCGGTCGAGAAGTTTTTCGTAGGCGTCGGGGGCGGGGTCGGCGACGAACTCTTCCACCTCGCGCGGGGTGGGCGGCAGACCGACGAGATCGAACGTTGCTCGTCGGATCAACGTCCGCCGTTCGACCGACGTCGAAAAGACGTCGACTCCCTTTTCCTTCAGTTTGGCGAGCAGGAAGGCGTCGACGGGATTGTCGGCGGTCGGCAGCGCGGGGACTTTCGGTCGGCCGACCGGCCGCCAAGCCCAGTGGCTAAGTTCTTCTTCCGTGAAGCGTGCTTGGTTCGGGTCGTCGGGTTCGGGGCGGGCGGTCTTGGCGCCGAGTTCAATCCAACGCTGTAAGACGGCCTTCTGCGCGGCCGGCACCTTCTTGTGCCCCTCCGGCATTTCGTCGGATTCGACTCGCGTCCAGAGCAGGCTTTCCGCTGGTTCGCCGGGAACGACGGCCGGTCCGGATTCGCCGCCTTTCACCATCATCTTCACGGTGCGGAGGTCGAGGGCGCCCTTCGCTTCAGGCTCTTCGCCGTGGCAATGGAAGCAGTGCTGTTTGAGGATGGGACGGACGTCTTTTTCATAGACGAGCCGAGCGTCGTCGGCCGCGGGCAGCAGTGCGAAGCATAGGAGTAGGGAGGTCATTGGGAACCTCTTGCTTTACGTCGGCGCGGCGAGGGAGTGCGGGGTAGGCTGACAGCCCGTGCTGATTGTAGCCGATCGGTGAGGGTCGAGCCAAGAGCGGCTCTGAAAATCGCTCGACGGGCGACGCGAAATGGGACGAGAAGGCGAGTGAAGCAGACCGGAGCCGCGACGCCGAGTTTTCCGGCTCGGCGCCTTCGCCTGGAATGTATGGTCGTCGCACGGTGGACCTGTCCGGCCGAAGAGATTGAAACGTATACACCATCGGTTCGTGGAATTGCGACGTATGCTTTCTACACTCGGCGGCAGTGGTTGCTTAAAGCGGGCGGTCGTCAAGGTCGACGGGCTTCGAGGGCTTTCGAAGCGGACTCGGCTACGGCGTGGGTTCGTTTCGCCGGCCGACGTCGGTATGATGAACGACGGCGGGGTTGTGAAGCGTTCGGTCGACGACGGAATCCAGCCGGTCGGACCGGCGAAGTGGAAGCGAATGGGGCGGCGGCAACGCAAACCCATGTCGGCGTTCGCTCTTCGCCGGCAGCCGGCTTGACTCGTTCGGTCGCGGCGGCTACCTTCACGGCAAGCGATTCGACCGGCCGGTTCCGGCCTTCGACGGCCATCGACCACGGATCGCAGCGGGTAGAGGAAAGGCTCATGCGCGAACAGCAGATCACTGCGGAAACCCTGGACTACACCCGGCGTGAAATCGCGCGGCTGGTCGCCGAAATCAAGACGCTGGCGGCGCAAGACATTCCTCCCGGCCAGTTCTTCCAGGAATTCCTCCGGCGCGTGAACACCGCGCTGGCGGCGCAGGCGGTCGCCCTTTGGCTGCCGAACGCCGCCGGACAGTTGCAGCCGGTGTCGCACGTCAACCTGCGGACCGTCGGCCTCGATCAGCCGGCCGCACAGGCTTCCCATGAAGAGCTGCTCAAGCAGATCGCCGAGAACAACAAGCCGAACCTCATCGGCCCGTACTCCAGCACCGGCGACGACAAGGAAGTCTTCCAAGTCACCAACCCCACCGGCTACCTGCTGGTGGTCACCCCCATCCCGATCGAAAACAACTCGGTCGGCGTGGTGGAAGTTTTTCAAGACCCCGGCCGCAGCAACACCGCCCAACGGGGCTACCTGCAATTCCTGGTGCAGGTCGTCGCCGAGGCGTCGCACTATTTCCGCAACCACCAGTTCCGCAAGCTGGCGACCGAGCAAAAGCTGTGGAACCACATCGAAAACTTCGTGCGGACCGTCCACGGCGGTCTGAATGCGAAGCAGGTCGCCTACCTGTTGGCGAACGAAGGCCGCAAGCTGATTAAGAGCGAGCGGGTTTCGGTGGCGGTGCGCCGCGGCAACAAGACGGTGATCGAGGCGATCAGCGGGCAGGAGACGGTCGAGCGGAAGTCGAACCTGGTGCGACGGATGGCGGCGGTGGCCGACCGCGTGCTTCAGCACGGCGAAAACCTGATCTACAACGGCGCGATCGACGATCAGTGGCCGCGCGACGTCGTCATCGCCTTGGAACGGTACCTCGCCGAAAGCGGCAGCAAGATTTTGGCGATCATTCCGATGCCCGACACGCGGGAGTTCGGCGTTCGCGGGAAGGCGTCGGCCGCCCTTGTCGTCGAAATGATCGAAGACGCCGCCGAAATCGAAGAGCTGGGCGGCCGGGTCGAAATCGTCTCGCGGCACGGTTCGACCGCGCTTTACAACGCCTTGGAATACCAGCGCATTCCGGGCGTCGGCCTGCTGAAGATCGTCGGCAACGCCACACAGGGTCTGCAAGGCCGCAACGCGCCCAAAGTCTGGGCGGCGGTCATTTTCACGGTGGCGCTCGTTCTGGGCATGATCTACATCCCGTGGCCCCTGCGGCTGGAAGGCCGCGGCCAACTCGTCCCCGAAAAGCGCCGCCAGGTCTACGCCCCCAGCCCGGGCGTGGTCGCCGACGTCAAGATCAACCACGGCGACCTCGTGGACGAAGGAACGCTGCTGGCCGTCATCGCCAGCCCCGAACTCGACCGCGAACGCCTGCAACTGACCGGCGAACTGAACGCCGCCCGTCAGCTTCACCGCGGCCTGCTCGAAGAAAAGCGGCTGAAGGGCGGCTTCGACCCCGAACTGGGCAGTAAGATCACGCAGCAGGATCAACAGATCCTCAGCCTGGACGAGCGGATCAAGTTCGTCAACCATCAAATGGACCGGTTGCAGATTCGGTCGCCGATGAACGGTCGGGTGATGGACTGGAAGCCCCGCGAAAAACTGGCCGAACGGCCGGTGCAGCAGGGCGACCCGCTGTTGGAAGTGGCCGACACCGTCGGCCCCTGGGTGCTGGAAGTCGACTACCCGGAAAACACGGTGGGGCATATCGCCCGCGCCCAGGCGGCGGCCGGCGGCGAGAAGCTGCCGGTGAGTTTCGTCTTGTCGGCGTCGCCCGACAAAACCTACTACGGCCGGCTCCGCGAACTTTCGACGCAGGCCGAGACGCAGAAGGAAGAAAACGCCGTCCACGCCAAGATCGAACTCGACCCCGACCAAGACCTGGACCAACTCATCAAGGGCGGGCTGGTGTCGGGCATCGAAGTGCGGGCGAAGGCCGACTGCGGGCCGCACGCCGTCGGCTACGTACTCTTCCGCGAAGTGATCGACTTCGTGCGCGAGTACGTGTTCTTCTAAGCCGCCGCCGCGCCGCGTCTTACGAAAAATCTTAGAGTCGGCGCGCCCGCGCCGGCCCACCGGAAATCTTCGCGACGATGGACCTGCTTCAGCCGAAAGGAATCGTTGGAATGATTCGACCCCACGCCGAGCGTCCCGCCGTCGGCTCCGACGCCGCCCCTTCGCCGACCGCCTCGCTTCGCCCGCACCGCCGGCTGGCGACGGCCGCCGGCCTTGCGTGCATCGGCGGCGCCATGCTCGCCGCGGCCCAGAATCCCGCCCCGTCGACCGATCTCTTACGCGACAAGCCCGTCGTCCTCATCAACTGCCCCGTGCTCCCCCATGACGACG
Organism: Planctomycetia bacterium; assembly: GCA_051648425.1. GTDB lineage: Bacteria > Planctomycetota > Planctomycetia > Kolteriales > Kolteriaceae > JBOFFD01. The sequence continues at coordinate 2,506 of JBOFFD010000735.1, read as the reverse complement.
TGAAGGTGGCGGCCCGCGTTTCCGGCGTCCTTTCCAAGATGCTCGCTCAGGAAGGAACCGTCGTTAAGAAGGGCCAGCAGTTGGCTCAGATCGACGACCTCTTGGCCTCCATCGAACTTCGCGGCAAGAAGATCGACGCCGAAGACGAATCGCCCGTCAATGAAGCCGCCGCCCGTGAAGTGGAAGCGACGGCCAAAGTCGAAGACGGCGACAAGCTGCGTCGGACGAAAAGCATCAGCAACGAAGAGATGCGAATTCTGCAGGCGCAGCTTGAGATCGCTAAGTTTCAAGTCGACGGCGCCCGTACGAAAATGGAAGTGATGAAGTCGGCCGCCGAGGCCGCCGCCGCCCAGCTTGAGTATCACAAGATCCGTTCGCCCGTCGACGGCGTCGTCGTCCAACGGGTGAAGCAGGAGGGCGAATCGGTCGAGGCGCTGGAACCGGTGCTGCGAGTGATCGCCGTCGACCGCGTGAAGATCGAGGCGGCGGTGAACGTCCGCTATGCCGACCGCGTCCGCGCCGGCCAGGTCATCGACGTCTTCCCCAACATGACCGAAGGCGACCGCTACCACTTTCGCGGCCACTCGGGCGAAGTCAACGCCGTTAAAGTGTTGGCGAACGGCGTGCAGTGCGTCTCGGCCGGCGCCGACGGCTCCATCATCGTCTGGAACTTGTCGCTCAGCGAACAGGAGCGGGTGCTGACCGGGCACGAGGGTTCGGTGAACTGCCTCGCCCTCGCTCCCAGCGAACCGACGAAAATGATCTCCGGCGGCGCCGACAAGATGCTGCGGATTTGGGATTTGCCCGCCGGTAAGACCACCGCCAAGCTGCCGATGCCGTCAAGCTCGGGCGCGATTTTGGCCGCCGTCTTCCACCCCGCCGACGCCAACATCTGCGTCACCAGCCACGAAGACCGCTCGGAACGCATTTGGGATCTTAAAGCCGGCAAGGCGCTTCACACGCTGACCGGCCACAACAATTACGCGACTTCGCTCAACATCACCCCCGACGGTAAGATGTTGGTCACCGCCGGCAACGACCGCACGGTGCGCGTTTGGGGTCTCGCCAAGGGCGAACTGCTGCACACCTACCCCGGCCGTTGGAGCGACGTCCGTCAGCTCGGCATCGCCCCCGACGGCAAGTCGTTCTTGTTCAACATCTCCAGCCTGTTGCAGATTCGCACGCTGCCCGACGACTTCCCCATCGCCAGCTTTGAAATGCTGCAAGGCACCTTCGCCGACGTCGCCGTCTTCGCCCCTACCGGCGGTTTAGTGCTGACGGCCAACGACAACCACCAACTACTGCTCTGGGAGCAAGGGAACGAAACGCAGCACGCCCGCGTGGTGCGAACCTACGTCGGCCATGAAGGCGGCATCCGCTCGGTCGACTTCGCGCCGAACGGCGGCTTCTTCGTCTCCGGCGGCGTCGACCGCACCGTGCGCCTTTGGAAGGTGCCGGCCGCCGACACCGTTCAGAAGGAACGCAAGCGCGGTCAGATCAAGTTCGTCAACCGTCAGGTCGACGCCGGCAGTCAGACGCTCAACGTCTACGCCGAAGTCGAGAACGCCGACGGCGTTCTGATTCCCGGCACCTTCGCCACCGTCATCGTCTACCCGACGTCGGTCGAACGCTGAAGCCGCCCCGAACTATTAAGATGATGATTCAGACTGGATGTGACGCCGTCGGCGCGACGGGCGGAGGCGGGAGCCGACCATGAGCAATGAACGGATGGCCAACCCGGATCTTCGCCGGAAGATCAAGGTCCGGCGGCGCCCCGACCTCACCGTCACCTCGCACCGCTACGCCGGTCAGACGTACTTCATCGTCAAGGATCCGGTGTCGCTTAAATACTATCGCTTCCGCGAGGAAGAACTGTTTCTCTTGAACCAGTTCGACGGCAAGAACAACTTCGACGACGTCCGGCACGAGTTCGTCGAAAAGTTTCGGCCGCAGCGCATTTCGGTGGTCGAACTCGAAAAATTCGTCCAGCAGCTTCTGCAGGCCGGCATCGCCACCGTCGACACGCCGCAGGTCGGCCAACGCCTCTATGAACGGTACCGCAAGAAGAAGTTCGACAAGATCAAGCAGACCTTCGCCAACTGCATGTATCTGAAAATCCCGGTGTTCGACCCGGAATGGCTGCTCTCGGCCATGCTGCCGTACACTCGGTTCTTGTTTACGATCTGGTTCTTCACGCTGGTGTGCATCTTCTGGGCCGTCACCGTCATGACCGTGCTCGTCAACTGGGACTACTTCACCAGCCAACTTCCCAGCTACGAACAGTTCTTCACCTGGCGCAACCTGCTCTACTTCTGGGCGACCCTCGCCATCGTGAAGATTCTGCACGAATTCGGCCACGGTCTGAGTTGTAAGAAGTTCGGCGGCGAAGTGCATGAAATGGGCTTCCTGCTGCTCGTGTTCACGCCCGCGCTCTATTGCAACGTCACCGACGCCTGGATGCTGCCGAACAAATGGCACCGCGTGGTCATCGGGGCGGCCGGCATCT
>JBOFFD010000734.1:0-1816 GCA_051648425.1 Planctomycetia bacterium | reverse complement strand
AAAGGCAGCAAGCCGCCCGTCTCCGCCGGCAGTTGAAGAAGCTGCGCGACAGCTCGACCTGGGCGATGGCCGAGCGACTGCGGGTGCTGGCCGAGCGCGTGGCGCCGCCGTCGAGCCGATTCGGCAGAGCGGTGCGGTTGGGCATGCGGGGGTGTGGCCTGCTTCGGCGGGAAGGTCTGCCTGGGGTGTACCGACGGGTCGTGAAGGGGAAGAAGCCGCCGACGCCGACCGTCGCAGCCGCGCCGAAGCCGACGGCGCCCGCGCCAACGCCGCGCCCCGCCCCCTCGGCCGCCACCCTCGCCTCGAAGCACTACGATCCGCAGTATTACGAATGGATTCAGAACAACGAACCGTTCGGCGCGGCATTGGATGAACAGCGATTGTCGGCGACCGCGTTGCCCTATCGGCCGCTGCTGAGCATTCTGACGCCGGCTTTCAACACGCCGCCGCACGTCTTCCAGGCGTTGGTCGACTCGCTGAAGCAGCAGACCTACTCGAACTGGGAACTGAAGCTGGTCGACGGCGGCTCGACCGATCGCGCCGCCGTCAAGGGGTTCAAGGAGGCGGCCGAGGGCGACACTCGCGTCCACCTGTTGCCGCTTGAGTCCAACCGCGGGATTTCAGGAAACACCAACGTCGGCCTGCAGGCGGCGTCGGGCGAGTTCGTCGTCTTGGTCGACCACGACGACGTGCTGCCGCCCTGGGCGCTTTACGAGGTCGTGGCCCGGCTGAACGCCGAGCCGGACCTCGACTTTCTTTATTCCGACAAGGACATGATCAGCGAGGACGGCTCGACCCGCTTTGGTCCGCTGTTCAAGCCGCAGCTCTCGCTTCCGACGCTGCTGGCCGCCAACTACTTGACGCACCTTTCGACGACGCGGACCGAACTGGCCCGGCGTATCGGCGGGTTCCGCGAAGAGACCGACGGCGCGCAGGATTGGGATTTTTTCCTGCGAATACTGGAAAACTCCCGTCGGGTGGCGCACATTCCGAAGATCCTCTACCACTGGCGGCTGTGGGAGCGGTCGGTGTCGTCGGGGCACGCGGCGAAGCCGTACGTCTTCGAGGCCCAGAAGCGGACGCTGGAAGACCACTTCCAACGGCACGCCGGCTTGAAGGTGGAGGCGGAAGTCGAGGTCGGCAAGCAGGTGGTTTACCGCTTCAAGGAGGCCGCCAAGCGCAGCGTCAGCGTGGTGGTGCAGGCGGGTCGGCTGCATGAAAATTTTACGGCGTTGTTGAAGACGCTGCTGGCGGAGCGCGAACGGCTGCCGGAAGGCAACCTGGAAATCCTCGTGGCGCACGGCGGCGACGCCACCGCGGGCTGGCGGTCGTTCTACCGGACCCTCGAACAAGACCTGGGCGTGAAGGTGGTGTGCGACGCCGCCTTCCCGACGTCGTGGTCCTGCCGCAACGAAGCGGCGCGGCGGGCGACGGGCGACGCCGTGCTGTTTCTCGACGAAGAACTGACCCCCGTCGCCGCCGGTTGGCTCGACGAAATGCGGCAATGGCTGGCGTACCCCGGGGTCGCCGCCGTCAGCGGCTGCGTAACCGGCCCGGACGGAACCATCGAGCGTGGCGGTTGGTCCGTGGGCGGATCGGAACTGTGCCGGCCGATCTTCGGCGGCCTTCCCTTCGAGCGCTGGACGACGTTCGGCAACTCCGACTGGATGCGAAGCCACAGCGCCTTTTCCGGCGACGCCCTGATGGTCGACCGCCAGGCGTTTCTGGCGGCGGGCGGCTTCGACGAATCGTACGGCTCTTGGGGCGCCGACTTCGACCTTTGCCTGAAGCTGCACGAAACCGGGGCCACCCTGCT
>JBOFFD010000733.1:0-2878 GCA_051648425.1 Planctomycetia bacterium | reverse complement strand
GCATGATTCATTTTCTCTTACACTTCGCCCTCATCTACACCAAGGCGCAGCTCACCGTCGAGAACCCGCGCTTCGCGTCGTTTCTGAATCAGTACCTCGTCACCGGCGACGGCGCCGCCTACCGCGACTTCCTCCGCTTCCAGGCCCGCGGCGTCGTCGTGCTGCTCTTGGCCTACTGCGGCATCGTGCTGGTGGCCTCCGACCATCGCGCCGGTGGCGTCGGGTTTTATCTGTCGAAACCCGTCAGTCCGTACGACTACATCCTGGGTAAGACGCTCGCCTTGTGGACGATCGTCAGCTTTCTGACGCTGCTGCCCGCCTTGGTGTTGTTCGCGGAATACGGCCTCTTTTCAGATTCGCTGAAATACTGGTTCGACAACCTTCACATCGTGAAGGGCATCGTCGCCCTCAGCCTCGTCTTCATGACGCTGCCCAGCCTGTTTCTGTTGGCCGTCGGCACATTGTTCCGCCGCGGCGCCTCCCTCGTCATGATCTGGCTCGGCCTTTTCCTAGTCGTACCGGCCATGAGCGAATTGATGCGGCAGGTGTTTCAGGTGCGCGCCTGGCGCCTACTTAATCTTTGGTACGGCATGAACCTCATGGGCGACTTCTTTTTCGGCGCCACCATGAATGACGAACAACAGGTCGACCTTTGGTGGTCGGTTGGTCTGTTCGCCCTTATGGCGGCGGCCTCCGTCTGGATTCTGCGCCGGCGGCTGCACGCCGTCGAGGTGGTGGAATGAGCGGCGTCGTCGATCCCGGCGAACCGGGGCCGAACGTCCCGCTTTGGCTCAAGGGCGTCAGCAAGTGGTACGGCCCGGTGATCGGCGTCAACGAGATGACGTTCCGCGTCGAAGGCGGCGTGGCGGCGATCGTCGGACCGAACGGCGCCGGTAAGAGCACCCTCATGAAACTACTCACCGGGCAGTTGCGGCCGGGGCTGGGCGCCGTGCGCGTGTTCGGCCGATCGGTGCGTTCCGCCGCCGCCCGCGCCCGGCTGGGCTACTGCCCCGACGTCGACGCCTTCTACGAGGAGATGACCGGTCGGCGGTTCGTCTACACCATGCTGCGGCTCACCGGTTTTCCGCACCGGCAGGCCGAAGAGCGGACCGACGCCGCCCTGCATACGGTGGGGATGACCGACGCCGACGGCGTCAATCGCGCCGACAAGCGGCTGCGCGGCTGCTCGAAGGGGATGCGGCAGCGCATCAAACTGGCCCAGGCGATCGCCCACGACCCGGATTTGTTGATCCTGGACGAACCGTTGTCGGGCCTCGATCCGATCGGCCGGCGGGATTTCTGCGCCCTCTTCCGCAAGCTCGCCGACGAAGGTAAGACGCTGCTCGTCTCCAGCCACGTCTTAAGCGAGATCGAGAACTTGGCGGACCGCGTCTTACTCGTCGCTCAGGGTCGGCTGTTGACGCAGGGGACGTGGCCCGAAGTGGCCCGCTACCTCGACGATTTGCCGCAGGAGGTGACGGTGCGGTGCAAGCCGGCGCGGGCGCTGGCGGGCCGGTTGATCGAGTGGCCGGGGGTTCAGAAGGTGGTGCTGCGCGGCGACGACGAGTGCATCCTGTCGACGCGCGACCCCGGCGGACTGTGCGACGAAATCGGTCGACTGGTGCGCGACGAAGGGTATCGGGTCGATCGGTTGTCGGCGGAACGGCCGTGGGCCGACGCCTTGTTCGCCGCCGCGCGGGGGGATTGACGTGAACGAAGCCCGCGGGCTGTCTTATCTTTCGTGGTTGACGTTCCGACGGCAGGCGCTCGGCCGGAAGTCGCTCATCGTCGTCGTCTTAGTGGTCATGGCCTGTCTCGTCACCACGCTCTGGGCGCAACGCACCGCCGAACGCCAACCCGATCTGAAGGAAAAGGTTCGGCTGCAACGGTTCACCGACCGGGTGGTGCTGCCGGTGTTCGTGGGGTTCGTGCTGCCGATCGTGGCGCTCGTGTACGCCGCCGCCGCGTTGGGCGAGGAACGCGACGAGCGGACGCTGGTCTACCTGCTGGCTCGGCCGCTTTCGCGCTACCGCATTTACCTGGCGAAAGGGATCGGCGTCTTACCAGTAGTGTTGACGGCCGCGCTGGGCGGATTCGCGCTAGTCTGCGCCGCGGGCGGACCGCCGGGCCGGCTGGCGTGGACGTTGTACTGGCCGGCCGTCTTATACGGCTCGACGACGTACACCGCGCTGTTCCTGCTTTTCGGCGCCGTGGCGCCCCGGCCGGTGGTGACGGCGGTGATCTATTCGTTCTTCGGCGAGATCGCGCTGGGGAACATGCCGGGAACGATCAAACGGGCGGCGGTTTCGTTCCATACGCGCTGCATGATGTACGACGCGGCGGCCGGGTACGACGTGAAGCCGGCGGCGGCCGCCCAGTTCCTGCCGATTTCCGGGACGGCCGCCGCTTGGGCGCTCGCCGGCGCGACCCTGGCGCTGGTGTTTCTCGGCGCGGTGTTGTTCCACCGCAAGGAATTCCGCGAACTGGAGTAAGACCGGACGGTCGCGCGGCGGCCCTCTTGGGACGACTTTCGCCGGCGGGCTGTTCCGCCGGGCGGCGGGGCCGTATCCCGGTTCCGGTTGTGACGTCTTGAGTTAGTGTTCGGGAGTCGGTCGGATGTCGGTGTTGTCGGACAAGGAAATCGCCCGCGAAGTGACGATCGAACCGTTCGCCGACGGTATGGTGCGGCCCGGCGTGGTCTCGTACGGCGTGTCGTCGTACGGCTACGACGTCCGCGTTGGTCGCAAGTACAAGGTCTTCACCAACGTCCACTCGGCGGTCGTCGACCCGAAAAACTTCTCCGAGCGCTCGTTCGTCGACGTCGAAGCCGACTTCTGCATCATTCCGCCCAACTCGTTCGCGCTGGCCGAGACGGTCG
>JBOFFD010000732.1:0-8126 GCA_051648425.1 Planctomycetia bacterium | reverse complement strand
CAGCACCAGACGCTCGGCCTTGCGGACCACGTCGGGGTCGGAACTGACCACCGCTTCCGCCCCGACTTTCTCGAACGCCTTCTGAACGCTCCGCAGGTTGCCCATGCCGTAATCGACGATCGTCGTCATGCCGCCGTCCTTCCTCCGTGGTCCATCTAACAGAAAAACAAAAAGAAATCCGTCGTCGCTCGCAGCGCCGAACGGCTTTCCGCCAGCCTCCATTGGAAGGAGGGCGCGGTCGTCCGTCGGTTCGCCGCAAAGAAAACAAAGTTGGACGTCGAACGGCCAGCCGTATTGATGCAGGCGGGCGGGTTCGGAAGCAAGCATCGATTCGGGGAAGGCGGGCGCCGGGTGACGTCGAAGATTCGCCGAGGGCGTCTTTGGTTGTGCATCGCCTTCGAGGCTTCGCTCGGGTTGGCGGCGCTGGTGGGCGGTTGGTTGCTTGGCCTCGCGCCGACAGCGACGCTGCACTGGTCCACCGCCGAATTCCTCGTCGGTCTGGCGGCGACGGTTCCCGCGGTCGTACTCCTCGGAGGGCTTTCGTACCTGCCGCTGCGGGCGATCGAAGAGATTCGCCGAGTCTACGACGACGTGCTGCCGATGCTGTTCGCCGGCGCGTCGCTGTGGGAACTGGCGCTGGTGGCCGTGGCGGCCGGCGTCGGCGAGGAACTGTTCTTCCGCGGCTTCCTTCAGGCGGCGCTTGCCGACTGGATCGGCGTCGCGCCTGCGCTGCTTTTGGCCAGCGTGATTTTCGGCCTCTTCCACCCGATCACGCCGCTCAACGCGGCGATCGTGACGCTGATCGGCTTGTACTTCGGCGCCTTGTGGATTTGGACGGGCGGTCTGCTCGCGCCGATCGTCGTCCACGCCGCCTACGACTTTGTCGCGCTGGTTTATCTGTTGCGCGTCGATCTGCCGGCGCGACGGTCGTTGCCGAAGACGAGGGACGTCGGTATGACAGCGAGGAACGGCTCGCTCGGGCCGTCGGTCGCGACCGTTGGAAAAGAGGCAACCATGCGCGCCGCTTACATCGAAAATCCCGGTCCGCCGGAAGCCATTCGCATCGGAGATCTTCCGCTGCCGGTCCCGCGGACGGGCCAAGTGTTGGTTCGCGTCAAGGCGGTCGCGCTGAACCCCATCGACACCTACATTCGGTCGGGGGCGGTCGTCATGAACCTGCCGAAGCCGTTCGTCGTCGGCTGCGATCTCGCCGGCGTGGTGGAAGCGGTCGGCGACGGAGCGACGCGCTACAAACCCGGCGACCGCGTCTGGGGGTCGAACCAGGGGTTGCTGGGTCGGCAGGGGACGTTCGCCGAGTTCGCGGCAGTCGACGAGCACTGGCTGTACCCGTCGCCCGACGACGTGTCCGATGAATCCCTCGCGGCCGCGGCGTTGGTCGGCATCACGGCCCATCTGGGATTGTTCCGCAGCGCCCGCCTGAAGAAGGGCGACGTCGTGTTCGTCACCGGCGGCGGCGGCGGCGTTGGCTCGTCGGTGATTCAGGCGGCGAAGGCCGTTGGGGCGCGGGTGGTCACCACCGCCCGCACGCCCGAGAAAATCGAACTCTGCCGCCGATTGGGGGCCGACCTCGTCGTGCCGTCGTCGGCCGACGATTTGAAAGCGCAAGTGCTGGCGTTCGCGCCGGGTGGGGTCGACATTTGGTGGGAGACGCTGCGCGCCCCCGATTTCGACCTCGCCGTCGGTTGCCTGGCGAAGCGCGGTCGGCTCGTCGTGATGGCCGGCCGCGACGCTCGGCCCGAGTTCCCCGTCGGGCCGTTTTACGTCAAGGATTGCACGCTGCACGGCTTCGCCATGTTCAATGCGTCACCGGAGGAACAAGCGGTCTGCGCGGCCGAACTTTCTCGGTGGATGGCGGTCGGCGACTTCAAGCCGCTCGTCGACCGCGTCCTGCCGTTGGATCAAGCGGCGGCGGCGCACCGCCTCCAAGAGGATAACACCGTCGGTCTCAAGGGAATCCTCAGTGGAAAAATCGTCCTGAGGCCATAGTGAATTGGGAGTGAAACCAACGGCTCGTCGGCCGCGACCGGTTGTGACGCCGGTCGGCCCCGTCGTCGAAGCTTCCCTCGGCGGTTTCGATTGATCTCGTTGGGGCGTCGGTGTAAGTTTCAGGGGTGGCCGACCGTCCAGGGATACGGTGGTCGAGAACGCGGGAGGTAGGATTCAGGCGATGAAGATTTCTCGCTTTCTCACTGGCGCGTCGCTGGTCATCGGCGCCGTCATGTTGGTTTTGTTCTCGATCGACCTGATCTTGGGCATTCCCTTCAATCGAGCCGAGCCGACGACCGATGTCCTGATTTTATTCGCCGCTTCGCTCGTCGTGTGGCAAGGTCTGGAACTTTGGTTCGAGCGCGCCTGACTTTTCCGCCTGCACGAACGAAGCGACAGCCGCGACCACTCCTTCAATGGTGGGGACGGCCGCCGTCGCCGACACTTCCTGTCCGTATTCCCGAACCACCGCCACTGTAAGGGGGCTGATCGCCGCGAAACGCAGGCGTTGCAGCCCTAGGGTGTGTTCGCCACCCTCGAACCAGCGAAAAAAGCCGCGGACCATGTTGCCGCTGGTGAACAAGACCCAATCCAGTTCGCCGGCGTCGATGGACGCGGCCAAGCCGGCGGGAGCCGTCGTCCGGTCCGACTGTCGGTAGGCCGTCACCGATTCGACCTCGGCCCCGGCGTTCCGCAGCGCCGGTTCCAAAACGTCGCGACCGCGATCGGCCCGCACCAACGCCACCCGCTTCCCCGCGACCCGCGACGCCAACGTCGCCGCCAAACCTTCCGACGATGACTCTTCGCCGACGGCGTCCGCCGAGAGCCGATACCGCTGGAGGGCGTCGGCCGTGGCGCGACCGATCGCCGCCAGTTGCACGCCGCCGAGCTTTCGCGCGTCGCCTTGCAATTCCAGCCGCTTTATGAAACCGTCGACGCCGTTGGCGCTGGTGAAGACCACCCAGTCGACTTCCGCGAGGCGTCCGATCAGTTGGTCGAGCGGTGCGACGTCGGCGGGGGGAAGGATGTCGAACACGGGATGGCGGACCGTCTGCGCCCCGAGTTCCTCCAGCCGTCGCTCTAAATCGCCGGTCTGGTGAGGCGGCCGCAGGATCAACACGCGACGACCGAACAGAGGGCGATCCTCGAACCATTTCAGCCGTTGGCGTACAGACACGACGTCGCCGATGACCACCAACACCGGCGACGCCAACTCGGGCGGCCGGCCGTTCGTCGCGGCGTCGGCCAAGGTCCATTCCACGACCCGCTGTCGGCTGGTCGTCCCCCGTTCGACGAGCGCCAAAAGGGTCTCCGGCGGCTTGCCGAACTTGATCAGTTGCTCGGCGACGGTGCCGAGTTTCGCCAGCCCCATGTACAGCACCAGCGTGCCGGGGAAGGCGGCCAGGGCCGACCAATCAAGCCGGGCCGCGTGGCCGGGGTCTTCGTGGGCCGTGACGAACGCCACCGCCGACGAAATGTTCCGGTGCGTGAGCGGAATGGCGGCGGCGGCCGCGACGCCCAGGGCGGCCGTCACCCCGGGAATGATCTCGTACGGCACGCCCGCGTCCAAGAGTGCTTCGGCTTCTTCGCCGCCCCGGCCGAAAAGCAACGGGTCGCCCCCTTTCAGCCGCACGACGATCCGCCCGGCCCGCCCGCGATCCACCAGAATCGCGTTGATTTCCGACTGCTTCTTGTATTCGTGGTTGCCGTACGGCTGCTTGCCGACGTAGACGCGCTCGGCGTCGGCCGGGACGTGTCGCAGCAGCCGCGGGTCGACTAGCTTGTCGTAGACGACGCACTGACACCGCTCCAGCGCCGCCTTGCCCGCGAGGGTCAAGAGCAGCGGGTCGCCGGGACCGGCGCCGACTAAGTAGACTAAACCGTTGCTCATGTCTCGTCCAACTTCGCCAGAATCTTCGTCAGTCGCGCGGTGAGGGTCGGCGCGTCGACGCCGTCGACCGCTACCCATTTGTCGGGCGACGTCTCGCCGCGCACGATTGCCAATCGCCGTTGCGGCAGTTCCAAAACCTCGGCCAACAGCGCCAACACGGCCTCGTTCGCCTTTCCCTTTTCCGGCGCGGCCGTCACCGAGACCTTCAGCGCCCCTGCCCGCACCCCCGCGACGGCGTTCCGCCGGCCGCCCGGCCGAACTTTCAGCCGAAAGACCACGCCGTCCTTCTTCTCGATCAGGTCGACGACGGCGACGGCCCGACCCCTTCAAACAGCGCCGAACCGATGCGGACGTGGGTCGCGCCTTCCTCGACCGCCGGCTCGAAATCGTTGCTCATGCCCATCGACAAAATCGGGAGGTCGCCGACGCCGTTTCGGTTCGCGGCCGAGTCGCGCAACCGTCGCAACGCTTGAAACGTCGGTCGGCACGCTTCCGCTTCGTCTTCGTAGCGGGCCATCGTCATCAAGCCGTCGACCCGCAAGCCGGGCAGCGCCGCCGCCCAAGCCAGAACCTCGGCGACCTCATCCGGGGCGAAACCGCCCTTGGTCTCTTCCCCGGTGACGTTCACCTGCAACAGGCACCGGACCTCGATACCGGCTCGCGCCGCCTCCGCCGAAAGCGCCTCGGCCAGCGACCGCCGGTCGACCGAATGAACCAGCGCCACCGCCGGCAGCGTCCGAGCGATCTTGTTCGTTTGGAAGCGTCCGATCATATGCCACCGAACGTCGCCCGGCAGCCCGGCCGCCTTCTCCCACAACTGCTGCGGCCGATTTTCCGCCATCCGGCGAACGCCCAAGTCGTACAACCCCTGCACGAAATCGATGGGCGCTTGCTTGGTGACGGCAACCAGTTCGACCGACGCCGGTTCGCGGTCGGCGCGCCGACACGCTTCCTCGATGCGTCGCCGCACTTCAGCCAGGTTTTCACTCAAGCGCCGTCGCGCTTCCGGCGGACAAACGACCGACTCGACCAACCTATCCTTGCTCCAACGGTTTACGGACCCGCGAAATGCTACATCTATTTTACGCATTGGGGTGAAGGGCGTCGCGGACTGCGTCGATCCGGCGTCGACGGCCAGGACGTTCGGGCCGTTGGAACCGCGCCGGTTTGGAACCCTTGATTGAACCGGCGCCGCCGGAATGATGTCGTTGGAACGTCGGCCGCCCTGAAGTCGGTCGACGGCGCGGACCAGGAGCGGATTTGCGATGGCGGACAAGAAGACCGAACCGGGCATTGAAAAGGTCATCTGCCGCAACCGCAAAGCCCTGCACGAGTACGAGATTTTCGACACGATCGAGGCGGGCATCGTCTTGACCGGCACCGAGGTGAAAAGCCTGCGCGCCGGCAAGGCCCATCTCGAAGACGCTTTCGCCTCCATCGACGGCGACGAAATCTGGCTGCACAAATCCGAAATCCCCGAATACGCGATGGGGAACCGGATGAACCACGAACCGAAACGCAAGCGCAAGCTGTTGCTGCACCGCCGCGAAATCTCGAAGTTCGCGGGGAAGGCGTCGGAGCGAGGCTACACGCTGATTCCGCTGCGGGTGTATTTCAAAAGCGGAAAGGCGAAGGTCGAAATCGCGGTCGCCAAGGGCAAGCAACTGCACGACAAGCGGGATTCGATCAAAGACCGGGAAGTCCGCCGAGAAATTTCCAAGGCGCTGGGCGACCGAAGAAACCGCCGCGACTGACCCGCCGATGAACCGGTCGGCCGGCAACACCGGCGTGATGGGTCGAGACGGAATGAGCCTGCGCCCCTCGACGAAACGGGTTTCAATCCTTGAGGAGATTCCATCATGCATCGTTCATGCTTCGCCGTCTTAGTCGTGTTCTTAGGGTCCGCTCTTTCCGTCTTCGGAGGCGAGAAGTCGGTCAAGGTGTTCGTGTTGGTTGGTCAATCGAACATGGTTGGGCACGGGTTCATTCAGGCCGATCCTGAGCGGAATGGGGGAAAGGGCAGCCTGGAATTCGTCGCCAAACAGCCGGACGCCGCCGATGCGTTCAAGCGCCTGCTCGGCTCGACCGGGGAGTGGGTCGTTCGGGACGATGTGTGGATCCACTACTTGGATCGCAAGGGCAAGCTGACGGTCGGTTACGGGGCGGGCGAGGATTGCATCGGCCCGGAGCTGGGCTTCGGGAACGTGGTCGGCGACGCGTTCGAGGAACCGGTGCTGCTCATCAAGTTGGCTTGGGGCGGCAAGAGCTTGGCCGTGGACTTCCGCCCGCCGAGCGCGGGGGGTAAGATCGGCCCGTATTACACGGAGGTGGTGGACGGTACGAAGGCGGTGTTGAAGAATCTTGAGAAGGAGTTCCCGGAGTTCGGCGGCCGTGGGTGCGAACTGGTGGGTTTCGGCTGGCACCAGGGTTGGAACGACCGGGTGGAACCGGCGTTCACCGCCGAATACGAAAAAAACCTGGCCCACTTCATCCGCGACGTCCGCAATGACCTGGGTGTGAAAGATCTGCCGTTCGTCGTCGCCGAGAGCGGGCAGGGCGGCTGGAAGGAGAAGGACCCGGACGCGCTCTCGCTTATGAAGGCGCAGGCGGCGCCGGCCGGCTACGCGGAATTCAAGGGGAACGTGGCGTTCGTCGGCACGCGCGGGCTGTGGCGGGAACAGGAAGTCTCCCCGAGTGACCAGGGCTATCATTGGAACAGCAACGCCGAAACGTACTATAAGATCGGCGAGGGGATGGGCGCCGCCATGACGAAGTTGTGCGCGGCGAAGCCGGCCGAGTGAAGACGCTTACTTTTCACGGAGGTTCTGAAATGGCGAACTGCTTGCGAAACGCTGCGGCCGGAGTCGTTCTTATGCTCGGGTGCACCTTGGCGGTCGGCGAACCGCCGCGGAAGGGCGAGATGGCGGGCTACTTGCTCGTTCCTCGGGAACAGGTGGACGAGTCGTACGACGCCGGTTTCTCAATGTACGTCGCCGCCTGGCCGCTCTTGAAGAACTACCCCGGTCAGGACTTTCAGAGCGGACTGTTCGGCACCTGGATGTTCGCGCGGAACGACGACCCGAAACCCGAAAAAATCTACTCCGACATAGAGGGCGGCCTCGGCTGGTGGCGCGACACCCGGTTCGCCACCGAGACGCCGAAGTTCATCATGGGCGGCGTGGCGCTGAATTTCGTCGAGTGGGCGAACGGTCCCGGCGCCGGCAAGGGTCGCGATTGGAAGAACCCCCAAGGCCACTACGCCATCGCCCAGCTAAGCCCGTGGGTGCTCTGGCCCCCGGACGGTCTGAACGTGAAACAGGGCGCGAACGGCGGTCAGTTCGGCTACGGCTACCTGCCTTTGCCGCTCACCACTCCTAAGAAGACCACGGCGGGTAAGAACGCGCCGACCGGCGGTCAGTGCTGGACGCTGTTTCTGAACACCGGCAACTTCAAAGGCCCGGTCACATTCTTCGTCCCGTACTTCTGGTCGAAACCGACCGTCGACAAGCCCCGCCTGCACGGACTGTTCTTGGACGCCCGACCGTCCGATCCGAACCTCGCGATTCAGATGGAAACCCAGCACATCCCCGCGTACACGGCGAAAGACGCGAAGGGCGACGCCTACGCCCGCGTCGCCCCGACGCAGTTCCCGGCGACGACGGACGGCGACGCCCCGCTGATCCACCGCATCACCGCGTACAAAAAGGCCGCGCTATGGGACGGCGTGCAGGCCTGGTTCGCCGGCGGCGCCGCGGTCTCCGGAGCGTTCGATGGAAAGGCGTCGGTCGTTCATAAGTTCAGAACCGGCGGTGGATCGAGTTGGGCGATCGAAACGCCGAATGACACCGCCGAAAAGAAAACTCCGGTGTCGTGGAGTTCGTTCAACGCGCCGACGTTGCTCGACGAGCATACGTACGGCTACAAGTGGACCGAGAAGGCGGTTGCGAAAGACGGTTCGATCGTCACCCTGCCCGAGTATTATCGGCTGGAAAAGAACTCCGGCGGCAAGGAGCGGTGGGTGGTGGTCGGCGCGAAGGACGTGCCCGCCGAGACCGGACTAGCGACGGTGGAGTTCCCGCGCGTTCGCAATCCGAACCAAGAGCCGTACGTCACGCCGGACGAGGCGGAAAGCAGTTGGAAAAAGCCGGGGCCGGCGGCCGGCCCGTTCGTGGCGAAGCTCGGCGACGGCAGCGTCGCGACGTATTACTGGTATCGCTTCGCCGACCAA
>JBOFFD010000731.1:0-2810 GCA_051648425.1 Planctomycetia bacterium | reverse complement strand
GGTCGAGCGGCTGTTCGGCCGGCTGAAGCAGTGCCGGCGGATCGCCACCCGCTACGAGAAGACGAGCTGCAACTTCCTTGGCTTCCTCCACTTAGCGGGTTTGATGATCCTGCTGGCGTGATTGTCAGCACGCCCTAGGACTCGCGCCAAAATAAGTTGCCGGATTTAGCCAAGCATATCGGCGAGAATCGCGCGAAAAGCCGAGTCTCAACCGGTAATTTATTTCAGCGCGAATCCTTAGGGAACACAGAGTGGGTGCGACGAGTTGGCGGTATTACACACGGTATGACCCGGATCCGGAGGCGGCGCTTCTGGCGCTCCGAGAGGAGGTCTTCGCGCGGGGCGAGTTCACCGAACCGGCCGACGGTTTCGAGGAGGAAATTCGGCGGACCGCCCGGCGAATGGGGCAAGACCCCGACGGCCCGGCGGCGCGGGCGATGATCGACAGCCACCGTCGAGTGCTGCAGGCGCTTCAGACCGGAGAGATGCGCGGTCTACGCCGCGACGAGTTGCGGCGCGTGCAGTGGCTGCGGGAAATGGACCCGTCGGCCGGGTCGCCGGGTCCAACGCCTGTCGCCGGCGCGACGCGGCCTCGCTCCATCGCCGAGTTGCTGGAGCAGGCGGCCGAGAGCGGCACCCACTCGATCCTCGACATCGAGCAAACCAATCCGAGACCCAAGGCGGGCGCGGCCGCTCCGTTGCCGACGGGCTCTCTGCGAAAACTGTTCGGAACGACCGAGCCGACCCGCGAACAAGTCGAGCAACAGTGGCTGGACGTCGCGGAGCCGTTGGGCCGGTGGCAGGCGCGCTATCTCGTCGTGTACAAAGACGGTAAACCGAACGAATACGCCTTCATCGGCTGCTCCGGAGATTGAGCCTGTCGGCCGAACTGGTCGGTGTGTCGTTCAAGAGAGGTTTCTGACCCGCCGTTTGCTGGGAAAGCATCATTCGGGTCGTCGTCATGACGGACCGTACCAGCAGTGGCAACCGGATTTGCCCCAATGCTTTCCTGAGTGTGTTCGGCGGGTGGTGCGGGTGCATCGCGCGGCTTGACGGCATTTCCCTGTCTGCAATAAGATAGTACATGATATCGTCCGGTTGGATCTTTAACCCGGAGTTCACCCATGTCCCCAGAGCCGACGCCCCCCGCTGTATCACCCGCTCCCGCTCCCGCTCCCGCGGAACCGCAGACGCCGATCCCGGTCTCGCCCGAGCTTTTGGCTTGGGCACGCCAAACCTTTGACACCCAGGAGTTCTTAGATGGCGTGTGGGAGATCGAGGCGACCGGAGGTGAGCCGTTGGAGTCGTTCATCGCTGAGGTCGAGGTCGTGGTCCGCGGGAAGTGAGCGACGCCGCCGACAGGGGTTCCTCCTACCACGTTTTCTACTCGGGCCGTGTGCGGCGGCGAATTCTAGAGCTGGCAGCCGTTGCTCGGGTGCGGGGGGACGGCGAGGCGTTCTTGACGGCATTGCGCGAGTTCGACCGCCGCCTTCATGTCTACCCACAATTCGGTGACCCGTTGACCGACCTGCTGCCGGAAGTCGGGCAGGTGCGGCTTGGGACTGTGCCGCCGCTGGCGATGCGGTACGGGGTTTTGGAGGAGCGGAGGTTGGTATTCGTAGCCGCGCCGCCGGTACTGTTGCCTGTATGCAAGGCTGAATGAAGGTAGGCCGATCCAGGGGCCGGAAGGCTCACTGGCACTGCAAGTCGCGCCAACCCGACCACCGCCCCTTGTCCTATCCATCGTCGCACGGTCGTCGTCGCCGGATTGCGGGGCGGCGGACCGCTCCGGCTGAAAAGTCCCCTCCTTTCATAAATCGCCGATCGGCGCATTTTTCCTCTCGCAACTCTATTTCAATGCTGGTGTTGCGGCGATCCTCGCGGCTTTTTTCCCCTTTTCCGTTTTTCTTGGTTCGGGCGTGACCGAAGGTGTCACGCGCCCCCCTTAACCTTCCTTCGTCGAGGCGATCAGGGCTTCGACGGCGACAGCGGTGGTTGATCTTCCGGCGGGGGACGACGGAAGAAACCGACCGATGCTTCGCGGCCGAAAGCCATGAGGGGGAATGAGATGCGAACGACGTTTGGACGGGTGGGCTCCGAGGATCCGACGTACTTGGTGGGCCGCGACCGGTTCCGCTCTGAAACCGACGCCGTCACGGCGACCGAAGCGCCGGCCGGCGAAATCGACCCGACCGGCGCCGACGCGGCCGGCATCGCCGCCTTCTACGAATCGAGCAACGCGGCGCTCGAACGGCTGTACTTCGCCCACGCGCCGCGACTCATGCGGTTGTTCCAAGACGGCGGCCTCTGTGCGGCCGACGCCCAGTCGGCCATGCAGACCGTCTTCTGCAAGGTGATGAACACCCGCACCGAACGCGACGGCGTCCGCTCGATGCGGTACGACCCGGCTCGCGGCGCCGCCTTCCGCACCTGGATCACCCGTATCGCCGTCAACGTGCTGATCGACCTGCGGCGGCGGGGTCGGCGGTCGGTCGACTTCACGTCGGTCGAAGCCGACCGCGGCGGCCGGGACGACGAACGGGAAGGCTTCGCGGTGCGGGTCGATCCGCGGCAGGCCCGACCGGAAGAAGACGTGATCCGCCGGGAGTCGTGCGAACGGGTGCGGGAATGCGTCGATCGGCTGCCGCCGCGCGAACGGAAAGTGGTCGAAGCGTGGCTGGCCAGCGACGGCCGGGCGCGGCTGCGCGACTTGGCCGACGAACTGGACACCACCATCAGCACCGCGCGGCGGTTGATGCTGAAGGCGATGCAGCGGCTGCGGCGCGAACTGGCGGTCGAGGGGGCCGCCG
>JBOFFD010000730.1:0-5201 GCA_051648425.1 Planctomycetia bacterium | reverse complement strand
CGAAAACGGCCAGACCGCGGCCCAGGGAAGAGCCAAGCGGCAAGGCGGGACTAGAAGGGGTCGACGGGTAGGTCGGGTTGGACGACGCGGCCGGGGCGGCCTTCGGCGGTCAGTACGCCTTCGGCGGCCAGGTAGCCGCTGCGCACCGCGCCTTCCATCGTCGCCGGCCAGCCGGTGCGGGTGTAGTCGCCCGCCAGCCAGAGGTTTCGCAGCGGGGTGGCTTGGGGCGGTCGCAAGCGGTCGACGCCCGGCGTTACGGAAAAGGTGGCGTTCCGCTCGGTGACGACGCGGCCGCGCACCAACGTCGCCTGCGCCGCGCGCGGCAGCAGGGCGGCGACCTCGGCCGTCACTTTGTCTAAGATGGCGTCTTTGCCGAGCGCCGCCAGCTCTCGGCTGGCGCTCGTCACCGCTTGGACGTAGAACGCGCGGCCGTTGGACGGACGGGCGTCGTCCGCCGGCCGCTCGTCGTCGCGGCGGAACAACCAGTGGATGGTCCGCCCCACCCCTACCAAGTGCGGCAGTTCCATCACCGGCCGGTCGTACCAAAGGTGGACGCTGGTGATCGGCGCCGTTTCCAGTTCCGCCAAACCGGCGACGGTCGCGGCCATCGAACCGGCGGCGACGGCGGGCGGCAGCAGGCCGGCGACTCGGTCGAACGGCGTCGCCAGGATGTAGTAGTCGCCGGAAACCACGGTCCCGTTTTTGAGTCGGCACGCGCTGATCGTTCCGTCGGTATTCATTTCCAGGCCGGCGGCCGACTGGTTCGACCGCACGTCGACCGCGAATTCGGTCAGCCATTGCGTCAGCCGCAGCCCGTAGAACTCGCCCAGCGGCACCCGCGGCACGTCGACCGCCCCCGACCGTCGGTTTTCGAGCATCCCCTGCACCACCACCTGTCGAGCGTAGCGGTAGTCGATCCGGTCGAGCGATTCATTCAGAGCGCTGGTTAAGACGAGCGCCCAAAACCGGTCGACGGCGCCGGCGGACTGACCATTCGCCGTCAGCCAATCGGCGAACGAACCGGCGGCGGGACCGATCGGGTCGCGCAGCAGGGCGAACACGCCCCGGCCGATTTCGATCTTCTGACGCCACGACAGATGCCGAGCCAGCGCGAAGGACGGGCCGAGATGCAACGGCGCCGGCAGCGGCCACGGATGCAGCCGAGAGTCATGGCCGCGCTCGTCGCGGAAGTAGATGGTGCGGTAGCGCGTCAATAGGTCGTCGATGCCGATGGTGTGACAGAAGTCGGCGAGGTTGGTGCAGCAGCCCATCGAAACGTGCTGGCAGTTGTCGATCCATTCGCCGCCGGGGTCGGGGAAGGACGCGGCGCGACCGCCCAGCCGCGGGCGGGCGTCGACGAGGGTGACGCCGAAGCCGCGGTCGGCCAGCGCGACGGCGGCGGCCAGCCCGGCCAAACCGCCGCCGACGACGACGCAGGTCGGTTGCAGACGGTCGGCGGGTCGGCGGGGCGCGACGGGGTCGGGTCGGGTCACTTCGTCGGCCCGCCCGGATCGCGCCGCCCCGACGGCGGCGGGCCGCCGGCGTAGCGGGTCGGCAGCGCCCAGAGCAGCAGCGCCATCTTCGTCCACGGAGCCAGCGAAACGCGCCGCTCCAAGACTTGGGCCGGGTCGCGTTCGATCTTGCGAAGCAGGCCGCGGTAGACGCCGACCATCACCTGCAGAACGGCCCGGCCGGAAGGCGGCAGGTGGGCGGTCAAGGCGTCGGCCTCGTCGTAGAAGGCGTGGGCGCGGTCGATTTGAAACCTCATGAGCCGCAGGAACCCGTCCGACGGCGGGGGCGAGCGGCGCGGCCGTTGCGCCAGTTCAGATTCCTCGACGCCGAAGGCGTGCAAGTCGACCTGCGGCAGATAGACTCGGCCGCGGCCGTGGTCTTCGGCGACATCGCGTAGGATGTTCGTCAATTGCAAGGCTTGGCCGCAGGCGTGGGCAGGCTCCACCGCCGCCGGGTCGACCGCCCCCCAGATGCGGATGCACGACAGCCCCACCACCGACGCCACCTTGTGCGAGTAGTCGTACAGGTCGTCGAAGGTTTCGTACCGCGAGACGTCGAGGTCGGAAACGACCCCGTCGACGACGGCGTGCAGCCAGGCCGGTTCCACGCGGTAGCGGGCGGCGGCGTCGGCCAAGGCGATCTGCCAGGGCAGGTAACACGGCCCGCCGAACAGGGCGTCGTCGAGCTGGCCGCGCCATTCGTCGAGCCGGCGACGGCGCACCGGGACCGGTTCGTCGCCGTCGCCGATGTCGTCGGTGAGCCGCAAGAAGGTGTAGAGGGCGCACATCGCCAGCCGTTGGTCTTCCGGCAGGACGAGGAACGAATAGTAGAAGTTGCGGGCCTGGCGGCGTGCCAGCAAACGACAGGTCTCGTAGGCGGCGGCCAGTTCGGCGGGCGAGCGGTTCGGTCGGACGAGGGCGTCGACGCCGGGAACCGCGTCGTCGTCGGTTTGCGGAGCGATCGTCGCGGCGGGCGGCTTAGGCGCCGTCGAGTCGGGGACCGTCGGCGACGGCGATCGCGCGCCGGCCGGCGCCGTCGAATTCGTCATCAGCCCGACTCCTTGGCTTGATCCTCAATCCCGACGGAGCGATCGTCGCAAAAGAGACTTCCGTCCCACCGCTGACCACCGGCGGACCAGAGGTCCGCCCTACAGTCACTATTCCGTTCCAACGGCGAAGCAGGACTTTTTCGGTCGCTGGGCTATGGTTCGTCGAGCGGCGTCGTCTTCGGGCGGCGGCCGGTCCAGCCCAGGCCCACCGCCGTCCCGCGTAGGAGCATTTCCGGCAAGTCCCGGCCGCCAACCTTCGGTCGCTTTACGAAGACGTTATAGCCGATGCGTCGCATTTTGCGCACCACCGCCAACCCGCCTTCGGCGAAGAAGGCGACGACCAGCTTCAGGCGGCCCGGCATTTGGGCCGCCAACGGCCGACCCGCCATCAGCAACGCCTCGGCCCGGTCGACCTGGAACCGCATCAGCTCGGCGAACGCCGGCGTGAACCGACGGGCGGTCAGGTCTTCCTCCGTCACCCCGAACCGAAGAAGTTCGGCCTGCGGCAGATAGATCCGTCCCTTGTCGAGGTCGCGCGCCACGTCCTGCCAGAAGTTGACGAGCTGTAAGCCGGTGCAGACGCAGTCCGACAGCCGCGCCCGTTCGGGCGTGAACCGTCGGCACAGGTGCAGCACCAACCGCCCGACCGGGTCGGCCGAGCCGCGGCAGTAGTCGCGCAGCTCGGTGAAGTCGGCCCACCGCTGCTGCGTTTGATCGCGCTGGAAGGCGTCGATGAGTTGGGCGAACGGTTCCTGCGGCAGGTCGAATTCCCGAATCGTCGGCGCCATAGCGACGAACACGGGGTGGCGGGGCTGGTCGCTGCAGAAAACGGCGTCGAGTTCCAGCCGCCACCAGCGCAGCAGGCGGGCGGCCTCGGCGGGGTCGGCGGTTTCGTCGGCCAGATCGTCGGCCCAACGGCAATAGGCGTAGACGTCGGCGAACGGCTGCCGCAGCCGACCGGGCAGCGCGAAGCCGAGGACGGGGAAGTTTTCGTAGTGCTTCGACGCCAGCCGCCGGGTGTAGCGCCGGGCCGTCGGCAGGTCGACGGGCGGGCCGCCCATGGTGGCGTCCGGTCCCCAGCGTCGCAGTTCTTCGGAGAAATCGAACGCCGCGCCGTCGCCTGAACTCATTCCACCGTGACCGTCTTGATAGAGCCTTCCGCGGACGACGCGGTGGAAGACGACGCTTCCGGAGCGGACGAAGGAGCGGCCGGCGTGACGGCGGGTTTTTCGGAACGGGTCTCTCCCACGGCGGCGGGCGCGGTCGGCGCGGCGGGTGGAGGAGTGGTCTCGCGGCGGGCCGGCAGCAGGTATTCGGCGGCGACGCCGACCGCCACGGCGGCGACGAAAAACAACGTCGTCCAGAACTGGCGCGAGTTTTCGGGAGTCAGCCGCATCGGGCGCGCCTTCGGGGTGGGTGGTGTCAGCGACCGGCCGCCGGTCGATCGTCGACACTTACTTATTCAGTACGTCCGAAGGAGCAATGATGAACTTCCAAATGGCGTAGCCGCCGCCCAGCAGGACCGCCGCCGCCAGCGTCCAGGCCGTCAGCTTGAAGGCGAATTCGTTGAACGCCTGCTTGCGTTTGTGGCTGCTTTGTTCCTCGTCGAAGTTCGAGATCAGGTCGGCCATGCCCGACTTGACCATTTTCTCCTGCACGGCCCGCTGCGCCATCTTCGACCGCAGGAATGGCTCGAACTCGCGGTGGAACTGCAACTTGCGGAACGGCCCTTTCGGCTCCCGGCTGGCTTCGACCGAGTCGTCGAGCTGATTGTCGTTGATCATCTTCCGGACGCGGGCGGTGTTCGCCTTGGCCTTCACCATTCGACCGGCGGCGTCCTTGTATTGCAGATACCAGAGGTCGCGGTCGAAGTCGGCCGCCGCCTCTTCCGCCTTCTCCTTCTTCGGCTTGACGCCCCCGGTCTTCGCCATCCCGGGGACGGTCTTCGCCGGGGCGCCCACCCCTTCGGCGGGCGCCGGCCGGGTCGACGCCAGCGGCTGCTGGGCTGCCGCCATCCGCGTCTGCGCTTGGGCCGGCGGCGCGGGCGGCGCGGCCCGCGTCGTCCCTTTCGCCCCGGTCGTCCCTTTCGCCCCGGTCGTCGGCCTTCCCGACGACGGCGGCCCGCTCGTCCCGGTTCCGCCAAACATCGACAACTGTTCGTTGTGTTCGCCGATCTGATCGATGTGCGCCACCAGATCCTCGGCCGTCTGGTGCCGATTCTTCTGTTCGCGCGCCATCATCTTGTCGAGCAGCACGTTGACCGAGCCGGGGATTTCCGGGTTGATCGACGACGCTTTCGGGAACGGCTCCTTGTCCTTCTTAATGATGACTTCCAACGCCGTTTCGCCGTCGTACGGCACTCGGCCGCAGATCAGCCGGTACAGGGTGGCGCCCAGGGCGTAGATGTCGGACCGGCCGTCGGCGTATTTCGCGTTGCGGGCCTGTTCGGGGGGCATGTAATACGGCGTGCCGAAGCCCGCTCCCGTGGCCGTCATGCCGGAATCTTCGTCGGTCTGCTTCGCCAAACCCAGGTCGGCCAGCTTCACGATCCCCTTCTTGGTGACCATGATGTTGTCGGGCTTGATGTCGCGGTGGACCATTTTCAGTTCTTGGGCGTGGATCAACGCGATGGCGACGTCGC
>JBOFFD010000729.1:0-2562 GCA_051648425.1 Planctomycetia bacterium | reverse complement strand
CGTTCATCGACGAAGACCACCCGCAGCGGCCGGTGAATCCGTACGGCTGGTCGAAATTGATGACCGAACAGATGATCCGCGACTACGGCCGGGCCTACGGTCTCAACGCCGTCGTGCTGCGCTATTTCAACGCCGCCGGAGCCAGCGTCGATTCGCTCTTAGGTGAACAGCGCGTCGAAGAAAGCCATCTTATTCCGCTCGCGCTGCAGGCGGCCGCCGGTCTTAGACCGCGGCTGTCGATCTTCGGCGACGATTACCCCACCCCCGACGGCACCTGCGTCCGCGACTACGTCCACGTCGAAGACTTGGCGTCCGCCCACGTCGCCGCCGCCGAGCACCTGCATCGCGGCGGCGCCTCCGGCACCTACAACATCGGCCTCGGCGTCGGCCGTTCGGTCCGCGAAGTGATCGACTGCTGTCGGCACGTCACCGGCCGAACCATCGACGCCGTCGTCCACCCGCGTCGGCCGGGCGATCCGCCGCAACTGGTCGCGTCCGGCAACCGAATCACCGACGCCTTCGGCTGGACGCCCCGCCACGTCGAACTGCCGTCGATCGTCGAAAGCGCCTGGAAATGGCTGCTGACCGGCGGCTACGCCAACCGCGGCGCCGCCCGCCGAGCGGCCTAGATCTTACTCAACCGCCGTCGTTTGGCGGCAGCGGCCGTCCTTTGGAGTCCAGCCGAAGGTTCAACGCCCCTTCGTACGCGTTGCCAATAAGAACTAGATACCAGCGGCGCTTCCACGTTACCGAATCGTAGATCCGCTGCCGGTACGTCTTCACGACTTCCAGCGTGTCTTCCCAAACCACTTTGTCTAGAGGAACATAGTTGTTGCAGCCGACGCAGAAGGTGCCGGTAACCGGCTGGAACGGACTTTCCAGCATCACGTAGTGATCGCCGGACACCACGGTGACGCCGCCGCATCCCAGGTGGCGGTACGATCGAGACAAGTTCTCCAAGTTCCAATCGTCGCTCGGCCGTCCCATCGTCAATTCCTTTCACGCTTCATCGCGCTTAGTGTTCCAGGTTCGTGCTCGAAAGATACTTCTTAGCGGCGTCGCCCAAGAGGTCGCGGTGCATCCGCAGGGGGTCGTCGAAGAAATGTTCGCCGACGGCGGCGTCCAGTACGATCGTACCGAGCAGCGTCAGCGCCTTCGCTTCCTCGAACAACGCCTCTGCGTACACCAGCCGGCGGTCGTCGAGCGGTCCTTCCAGCGTCTTCTGAAAGTATTGCATGGTCAGATTGTCGACGCGCGGGTTGTGCGGTCCGACGACCACCACCCGCAGCCGCCGCCATTCGTCGACCGGAAGCTCGCTTTTCCACGCCGCCACCGCCGCATGAATTATATCCAGTTTCGCGGCCGCGGCCTCGTCGGCGTTAGCAAGCGCCAACGGCGCCATGCCGCGCGCGAAGGCGATCAGATCTTCCCGCCGAATCGTTCGCGCGGCCAGCGTGCGATCGATGAACGCCAGCGATCGGTCGCGGATTTCCTCCTGCCGCTTTTTCTGTTCCGGCGTGAACCCTTGGCGATCCAACACCGGACCGATTTCATTCACCCGCTGGCGAAAACTGGTCAGTTCCCGCTCGCGTTCCGGCGTCAGTTCCATTTCCTCGAATGGAACGACCGATCCTAAGACGACGTCGACCGCCAGCGGAATGTGCGCGATCGCTTTCAGAGAATCGTAAAGATCGGAGCGGGTCGACGCCTCTTCCCGTTTACCGTCGCGTAAGAGCAACAGGCGGTCGGATTCCGCCAGTAAGACCGGCGACGTCGCGGCGAGGGCGCGCGACCGGGCGTTGGCGTAGGCCGCTCGGAACTCCAGATTCATTGCGACCAGGGGGTCCGTCGGCGGTAGTGGCGCGGCCGGCGGCGGGGCTTCCAGCGCGAAGCCCGCCCAGCCGACAAGCGCCGCGGCCGCCGCCGCCGCGAGCGAAGCACGTCCAGCGAGTCTCGTCATCATTTCCTTAGTCCTATTCTGAAGTTCCCGTTCGTCTTAAGAAGCAGGCGGCCGACTCAGGGCTACTGAGACGCACGTTGTTTGTTGCGCGGCGCCATCGCGTCCCAACGATCCTCGACCGCCGTCGGCGCACCTGTTCCTTAGTAAGACGACGGCGCGGCGGGCATCGTTGATCGAATTGCGGATGTGGCTTGTCGGTATTTTCCGACGGCCGGGATAGCGTTTCGTCCCGTCGCTCCTTCATGGCGGACGGGGACGTCCAACCTACGAATCGCCGTCCCGTCTCGACGTTGGCGCGGGACTTACCCCGGCGGTCGGGCGGCTCGGCGGGCGATGAGGGCGGCGACGTAGCCGCCGCAGAAGCCGGCGTCGATGTTCACCGCCGCGACGTTGGCCGCACAGCTCGACAGCGCCCCCAACAGCGCCGATAGGCCGAAGAAGTTCGCCCCGTAGCCGACGCTGGTCGGCACCGCCACCACCGGACAGGGCACCAGCCCGCCCACCACGCTGGGCAGCGCCCCCTCCATGCCGGCGACGACCACCAGGCAGTCGGCTTTCGCCAGCATCGGCGCGTGCCGCAACAATCGGTGCAGGCCCGCCAC
>JBOFFD010000728.1:0-1740 GCA_051648425.1 Planctomycetia bacterium | reverse complement strand
AGTAGGTCGCGCGGCCGCTCGGCGTTCATCGCCGCCACCCGCGACTCGAACCAGTGCTGCCCCACCCAACCCAGCGAAACCAGCAGCGCCGCCGCCGTCAACCGGGCCGTGAACGGCGTCATCGTCGTCCGAAGCATGTTCATCGACTCCCCGACGCCGCGACCGCCGCCGTTTCGGCCGTCGCCCGTCCGTTCGGTTCCAAGACTTCCAATCCCAACGCGGCGAACGCCGGCCACGCCGACGACGCCCGATACCCCGCCGCGACGGCCGACTTCATCAGCGGCGCGTCGCCCGGTCCGACCACGCAGCCGTACCGCCGTTCGGCGAAACGGGCCGCCAGCCCGCCGTCGGCGACCCGGCCCCGCTGAACGGTCATGTCGTAAAGAAGCGGGTCGACGATCGTCGCGGGATGGGTCTGCACCCCTTCCCACGGCATCATCAACAGACCCGCCGCCCCGCCGGAAACCGCCATCACCGGCCGCGGCAGTCCTTGCGCCTCGGCCAACATCGCTTGACGCTGCTCGACTTCGGCGGCGGCCAGCAGCGTCTGCCGACCGAAAGCGTTTGGCAGAATCAACTGCACCAACGGCAAAAGTAAGCCCACGGCCAACGCGCCCTGCGCGGCGAAACAGACGGTGCGGCGTCCGCGGCCGTCGAGCGAGCGCGCCAACCGCACCAGTCCAACCGCGCCAAACACGGCGGCGGCGACCGTCGCCCCGTGGAAGTAGTACCGGCTGGAACCGATCTTCGCCGAGGTGACGAGCGCGAAGAACCACGTCGCCGCCAAGACGCAGGCCATCGTCGACAGCCAGAGCGGCATTCGCCGGCCGTCGGCGTCGAACAAGTCGGCCAAGCGCCGCCGCTCGTTAACCGCCAGCACTGCGACGGCGGCCGCCAGCAGCATCGGCCCCGGGTTGTACGCCAGGGTCCGGCCGACGGCCGACGCCGCCGCCGACGCCAACAGCGGATGCCCGGCCGACAGCGCCAGCGTGTTGATCCGATACATTTCGCCGCCGCCGTAGACCGTCAGCGCCACGGCGCCGCCGACCAAGGAAAGTAAGACGCCGGCGCCGCGCGGCCATCGCGAGAATAAGACCGCGTGTAAGACGACCGCTCCGAAAACGTCGATCGCCGACTGCTTGAACGCCCAGCCGACGTAGAAGGCGCCGGCCGCCAACACCAACGGTCTGATTTGTTTCGTCGGCGCCGCCTGCGCGTACAGCGCCAGGCCCGCCACGCTAAACGCGAACGCGCCGGCGTCGGGCCGAACCGCCAGGATCATCCAACTCAGCGAACCGGCCCCGAACCACGCCAGCGCCGCCGTCGCCGCGAAGCCGGCTCGTTCCCACGCTCCGGGGCGATCGACCAGCGAAACGCACAGCGCGTACGTCGCCCAGGCGCCGAACGACGCCAACAGCAGCGTCGCCAGCCGGGCGTCGACCATCAATCGGGCGTCGTGCGCGCCGACGGCCGTCGCGAAGCCGGCGTACCATCGGTAGAAAAGGAAGTTGTACACGCTGGCGGAGTAGGGCGAGACCGTCGGCGATTCGTACAGCGGCAGGCCGTTCTGAACTTTCCAGACGTTGTACAGCGTCGGTTCTTCAAACCCGCTGGTCGACGCCCACCGGCCGTGTTCCACCAGCGACGAAACCCGCACCGCCAGCACGGCCGCGTTCAGCGCGACGGCGGCCGCAACCATCAATGCCAACACGCGCGGGGCCGTGAGGCGAGCTTGGCGGA
>JBOFFD010000727.1:0-3994 GCA_051648425.1 Planctomycetia bacterium | reverse complement strand
TTCGGTGACGACGAGGTATTCCCCGGTCCCCTCGTCACTGCCGTGCGACTTTAGGATGAGCGGCGTACTCACGAACTACCTACGACCCGTCTGAGAAAAGTCGGATGACGCGCGACGATCGGCCGCTTCCGAGGTTCGGTGGGTCACCGTCGTTGGTCTGCTCCGTCGCTGGACCCGGGGGGATTCGCCAACATCCTTCTTCATACGCCGACGCCCACCAAAAGCCAAACGACGGATGTGTCGCGGTTCGGCGACCGCGCGGCCGCCGGACCGACGCCGCGTCGCGGCAGCCGTCGGACCGACGACGACAAGCCGATCGGCTGGTCACGTCTTGGGCTTTTCCAACAGCTCCCGGCATCGGCGAAGCGTCAGGCAGACGTCGACGACGGTGATAAAGGTGAAGGTCGAAACCAGAAAAGAAGCGACTTCAATCGTAATCTCGGTGTTGAGTCCGAACATGCGACGAGACTCCTCGGGAATGGGTTCGGTTGGACTGCGATCCGCCAACGCTACATTACGTTTCACCAGTGAAAGTTCAAAACGCCGACGGCTCTCCGGGAAAGAAAATCAACCCCGCCGTCGGCCGGCGGCGGAAGGGACACCCATGACGACGTCGGCTTCCCCCGCGACGGACCCTGGCGCCGTTCCCGCGACAGGCGTGCCCGCAGCAAGCGTGCCGGCAGCAAGCGTGCCCGCATTAGGAGTGCCCGCAGCAGGCGTACCTTGGAACGCCGACTCCGTCGGACTGGCGGTGCACACCGTCCGCGAACGCCGCGCCTACTTCTTGGCGCTGCTGGTCTTGCTTGGGGCGGCGGTCGCGCCCGCCGCCGCCGTGGTCGGTTCCGCCTATCGCGGCAGCATGGACCTGCACGCCACCATCGAGATGGTCGGCGCCCTTTTCGGCCTAGTCACCGGCTTCGCCTTGGTGCTGCGCTTCTACTCTCTGGGAAACCTCTTCCATCTGTGCATCGGCTTGGCTTTCTTCGTCAACGGCATGGAAGACCTCATCCACGGACTGCTCTGTTTCCGCGACTTGTTCGGTTTCACCGAATCGTACCTTCAGGAATTCATTCCCGAAACCTACGTCACCGGGCAACTGTTGATGGGGTTGACGCTTCTCTTAGCGCTATGGCTGCCTTCGTGGTTGGTGCGGCGGCGTAACCGCGGCATGGAAACGATCCAGGTTTCGCTCATCGTGTTGATGTTGACGACGGCCGCCGCCACCTCCTTTCTGCTGCCGCTGCCGGGCGGCGACGTCGTACGCCCTGAAACCGGCCGACCGGTCGATTTCATGTCGGCCGGCTTGCTCTTCGCCGCTCTCTTCGCCTACCTGCGGCGGTACTTCGCCTCCGGTGAAATGTTGACCTGGTGGCTGGCGCTCTCCCTCGCGTTCAACTGTTCCGGGCAGTGCCTCATGTTGTACTACCGGGAACTGTTCGACGGTCCTTTCTTACTCGCCCATCTTTATAAAGTCGTCGGGTACCTCGTGCCGCTCTTAGGATTCCTTGGGTATCAGATTCTGGTCGTCTTGGAATATCAGCGAGTGCAAGCGGAATTGATCGCCGCCCGCGAACAGGCGCTGGCGGCGACCCGCGCGAAATCACAGTTCCTGGCGAACATGAGCCACGAACTGCGCACGCCGATGAACGGCGTTTTGGGAATGGCCGACCGCCTGCTGCGAACGCCGCTCGCCGACGACCAACGGGCCGACCTCGGCACATTGCGGCGGTCCGCGTATTCTTTGTTGACGCTGCTGAACGACCTGCTCGATTTGTCGAAAGTGGAAGCCGGCAAGTTCGTTCTCGCGCCGACGCCGTTCCGTTTGGCCGACTGCCTCGACGCATCGACCGCTTCGGTTGCCGCCGCCGCCGCCGACAAACGGCTGCCGATCCTCGTCGACGTCGACCCGGACTGTCCCGCCGTCGTCGTCGGCGACGCCGACCGACTCCGGCTGGTGCTCGTCAATCTTCTTTCCAACGCCGTGAAATTCACCGACGCCGGCGGCATCAGCGTTCGGGCCGCGGTCGACGCCGCCTCCACCGACGACCGCCCGGTCCTGCGATTCAACGTCCGCGACACCGGCGTCGGCATTCCAAAAGACAAACAGAAGCTGATCTTCGAGGCGTTCACGCAGGCCGACGCTTCGACCTCGCGGCGGTACGGCGGCACGGGACTGGGCTTGGCGATCGCCACGCAGATCGTCAACTTGATGGGCGGCCGACTGTGGGTCGACAGCGCGCCCGGCGCCGGCAGCGAGTTCTCGTTCACCGCCGTCTTCGAAGCCCCGACGCCGCTGGAACGCGCGTCGGTCGCCGAGCGGCCGCCCGCGCGCGATCCGTGGTTGCTTCCGCCGCCGCGTGCCGCCGTCGCCAGAGCGATCCTCGTCGTCGAAGACAACGTCATCAATCAGCGGGTGGCGCGGGATCTGTTGGAAGCCCTCGGCCACGACCCCACCATCGTCGCCGGCGGCGTCGAAGCGGTCGACGCGGTGCGGCGCCGACGGTTCGACTTGGTGCTGATGGATCTTCAGATGCCGGGAATGAGCGGCCTAGAGGCGGCGGCGGCGTTGCGCGCCGCCGTCGACCACCCGCCGCCGGTGTTGGCGCTGACGGCGTACGTCCGTCCCGAAGATCGGCGGGCGGCATTGGACGCCGGCATGGTCGGCTTCATTTCCAAACCGATCGACGAACAGGTTTTGTTCGACGAAATCCAGCATTGGACCGCCGAACCGCTCGACGCCACGCCCTCCCCCGCGGCCTCTTCCAGCGACGGCGGCGCGGCCGTCGTCGACGAAACTCCGCCGCCGTTCGATCTGCCGGCGCTTTTGCGGCAGGTGCGCGGAGACGAAGAGATGCTGGCCGAGCTTTTCGCGCTGTTCGAGGAACAATTGCCGAGTCAGACGGCCGCTATCGAACGGGCCGTCGCCGACCGTGACGCCGGCGCCTTGGAACGGTCGGCGCATGCGTTGGCCAGCGCCCTGTCGAACTTCCACGCCGGACCGGCGCTCGCCGTCGTCCGCGCGCTCGAGCGGGCCGGCCGCGACCGCGATTGGCCGGCCGCCGCCGTTCACGGCGACGGCCTCGCCACCCGTCTGAGTGAATTCCGCGCCGCGTTGAAAAACCGCATGGCGCCGCTAACCGAGTGAATGCGCGAATCAGCGCCCGGCGTCGCTTTCCAGGACTCCGCCTAAAGCCGCGCCGGTCTTGGAATTCTATCATGCCCGTTCGTCGCCGCGATGCACGATCGGTTTTGGAGCCCGCCCCTCCCATGCCTCCCGCACTTTTATTCGACCGTTACCGGATGAACCGTTTGTTGGGCCGAGGCGGCCAAGGAGCGGTCTACCTGGCGTTCGACGAACGGCTCAACCGCGAAGTCGCGGTGAAACTCCTGTCGTTTCCCAGCGTCGACGCCGACGCCGACCGTCTGCTGCGCGAAGCGAAAGTCGCCGGCGGGCTGCGGCACCGCAACATCGTGCGGGTGCTCGACGCGGTGGTGGCGACGGAAGGCGTCGCGATCGTCATGGAGGTGGTGCGCGGACCGTCGTTGGCGCAGTGGCTGAAAGACGCGGGCGGAAAGGCCCCGGTGCGGTTGGGGGCGGAAATCGTGCGGCGGGCGGCCGAAGCCGTCGGCGAAGCGCATCGGTCGAAACTGCTGCACCGCGACGTGAAGCCGGGCAACATTCTGCTGGAACCGATTTCCGCGGGCGAGCCGACCCTGGACGAGGCCGCGTTGCTCGACGAAACGGTCGGCCCGGCGCGGTTCGGCGTGGTCGACGAGTTCGACGCCGACTTTCCGTACGAGCCGCTGCTGGCCGACTTCGGCCTGGCGCGGCCGGTGGAAATCGATGGCGAAACACTGAGCGCGATGGTGGGCACGCCGAAATACATGGCGCCGGAGCAGTTGGACCCCGACCGCGCCAAGCCGCTGACCTACGCCGTCGACGTCTACGCCTTGGGAATGGTGCTGTACGTGCTCGTCGCCGGCAAGCCGCCGT
>JBOFFD010000726.1:0-2270 GCA_051648425.1 Planctomycetia bacterium | reverse complement strand
AAAGCGCCGCCGAACGCCGTCCAACGCGGCCTGGGGCTGATTTTCGGCCGGCGCGGCAGCCAAGAGACGATGGGCTCCTTTCTCGCCAACACGGCCAAGCAGTCGTCGGTGTCGATCGGTCTGCACCTCGTCCTGCTGTTCGTTCTGATTCAAATCACCATTGAAACCGGCCGGCCGCCGCAGCGAGTCGAAGTGCTGACCGACCTCGGCCAAGCGCCGGTGGAAGAGAACCTGACGGAACTCGTCCCCGACCTGAACGACGTGGCGCCGCTCGACGCCGCCGTTTCGTTGTCGCCCGCTTCGGCGGCGTCGGCGATTTCCGCGCCCATGACGCCCGGGGCGGCGCCGTCGGCCGCCGGCGCGGTCGTCGCCGTTCTGAACAACCGCGCGATGGATCGGCCGTTGCAGTTCCGCAGCTCTAAAATGGACCTCGGCGAAAACATCGACGGCCTGCGCGGCGCGGTCGCCGACATGTCCGGCGACGGCGACGGCGGCGGCCTCGACGGTTCCGTCGACCGCATCACCCTCGAAATCATCCGTCAGCTTGAAAAGAGCAAAGTCCTTGTCGTCTGGTTGATGGATTCCACCGGCTCGATGCGCATGAAACGCGAGCAAGTCGTCAAACGGCTCGAACGCATCTACCACGAACTGAAGGAACTCGACGGCGGTAAAAACGACGCCCTGCTGACCGGCATCGTCGCCTTCGGCGACCGCACCCAGTTCATGACCCCCACGCCCACCAACAGCTACGCCGACGTCCGCAAGGCCGTCGACGCCATTAAGGCCGACGAAACCGGCAAGGAAAACATCTTCACCGCCCTCAAGGAAACGGCGCTGAAGTGGCGGAAGCTGCAAACCGCCGGCCGTCGCAAAATGATGATGGTGGTGCTGACCGACGAAATCGGCGACGACCCCGCCCTCTTGGACGACGCCTGCTCCCTGGTGAAGCGCAACAACCTGCCGGTCTACATCCTGGGCACGACCGCGCCGTTCGGGAAGAAGGTCGTCGACATCAAATGGACCGACCCGCCGACCGGCGAAGTCTTCTACGTGCCCATCGAGCGCGGCCCCGAAACCGTTCAGCCGGAACACCTGTCGATGCCGTTCTGGGGCGAGGGTCCGCAGTTCGACCTCTTCACCTCCGGCTTCGGACCGTACGCCCTCACGCGCATCGCCCGGGAAAGCGGCGGCATCTACTTCATGTACGACGACGGCAGCATCAACGGCCCGAAGATCAACAGCATGGAAATGTCGGCCTACTCGCCCGACTACGATTCCTACGCCGACTACCTCAAAACGATGGCTCGCAACCCAATGCGCGCCGCCCTACTGAAGGCCATCCAGGAAACCGCCGGGGCGCTGGGCAACCCGCCCATGACCTTCCCCGCGACCAACATGAACCCGCAACTGACCGAGGCCCAGTCGTCGGCCGCCAAGACGCTGCACTTCGTCGAACGCGCCTTGAACATCCTGCAGCCGGTCGAAAAGTACCGCGACAAGGAAACCTCCAAGCGCTGGCAGGCGAATTTCGACCTCATCATGGGCCGCCTTCTGGCCACCCGCGTGCGGTGCAACGAGTACAACTGGCAGCTCGCGCAGATGAAGGTCACGCCGAAGACGATCGTCGGCAAGGACAACAACGCCTGGCGGCTCGTGGGCGACAAGGAAATCGGCTTCGGCAAGAAGGACGCGGCCGACGCCAAAGACGCCAAAGACGCCAAGGAAGCGAAGAAGGCGGAAACGAACGTCCGCAAGTCCGACCCGAAGGCGACGGCCCAGGCGAAGGCCGACGCCGACGCCGCGGAAAAATACCTCACCCGCTGCGCCAAGGACCACCCCGGCACGCCGTGGGGCATTCTGGCCGCCCGCGAACTGAAGGCTCCGATGGGTTTTAAGTGGTCGGAAACGCGCGTGACGCCGCCCGGCGAAATGAAGCAAGACCCCAAACAGGCCGAGCAGGCCGCCAAACGAGCCGAAGCCGCCAAGCGCATTCCGAAGCTGTAACCGCCGCCCATCTCATGAATTGTGGTGCAGGCGTCCCGCCTGCATCCGATCTTTGTGGTGTAGGCTCCTGTCTGCATGAGCCGGCGGGACGCCGGCACCACAAGGGGACCCAGAATCCGGCGCGGGTCGCCGGTCGATTTCTTTTCGCGTCGGGAAAAATCCAGCGACCGTTTCACGACGGAGTTCGTCCGTGAACCGGGACGGATCAACCACGACGCCGAAAGGTCGACGATGAACGACGCCCCCGGACTGCGCATCTTCCTAAT
>JBOFFD010000725.1:0-2986 GCA_051648425.1 Planctomycetia bacterium | reverse complement strand
TGTTCACGCTGCCCGAAAAGCGGAACGACCTCCAGAAAAAGACCCTCGAAGACGCCTTCCTGAAATCCGATCCGGCGCGGGCCGGCCTGCTCGCCGAGATCGACGCGCTGACGAAGAAGGAACCGAAGGTCGTCACCTCAATGGTGGTGGCGCCGCGCGCCACGCCGCGCGTCACCAACGTCCACCTTCGCGGCGAATTCCTGCAACCGGGGGCGGTGGTCGAACCGGAGGCGCCGGCCGTCCTGCCGCCGTTGGAAACGACTGCGTCCGCTGGAGCCAAGCCTCGGCCGAACCGGCTCCATTTGGCCCGCTGGCTTGTCTCGAACGACCACCCGCTGACGGCCCGCGTCACCGTCAACCGCGTCTGGCAGGTGTATTTCGGCCTTGGCCTCGTCGAAACCGAAAACGACTTCGGCACCCAAGGGACGCCCCCCAGCCACCCCGACCTGTTGGACTGGTTGGCCGACGATTTCCGGTCGTCGGGCTGGAGTCTGAAACGGCTGCACCGGCTGATTCTGACCTCGGGCGTCTATCGGCAGGCGTCGCACCGCCGCCGCGACATGGAAACCATCGACCCCCGCAACCGCCTGTTAGCCCGACAGAATCGGCTGCGGTTGGAAGCCGAGGGACTGCGCGACGCCGCGTTGGCGGTCGGCGGGCTGCTGTCGACGAAAATCGGCGGGCCGAGCGTTTTTCCTTATCAGCCCGACGGCGTCATGCAGTTGGCCCAGGTGAATCGGCCCTGGACCACGAGCGCCGGCGGCGACCAATACCGCCGCACGCTCTACACCTATTATTGGCGGTCCACGCCCCACCCGTTCCTGAAGTTGTTCGACGCCCCCGACGCCCAGCGTAGTTGCACCCGGCGGACGCGATCGAACACGCCGTTGCAAGCGTTGACGCTGCTGAACGACTTGGCGTTCGTCGAATGTGCCGAGGCGCTGGCCGACCGGCTGCGCCGCGAAGGCCCGCCGGGCGCCGCCGACGACCGCCCCCGAATCGACTACGCCTTCCGCCTGTGCCTCGGCCGAAGCCCGACCGAACGTGAAACCGCCGCTCTGTTGACGCTGGTCGAACAGGAACGGCGAGCCGCCGCGCCTGCGCCGACGGGAAAGGAAGACGCCGCCTGGAACGCCGTCGCCCGCGTGCTGCTCAACATCGACGAGTTCCTGACCCGCGAATGACCCGCGGCCGCCTTGTTTGTGGTGCAGGCGTCCCGCCTGCATCGTGCGGAGGAGCAGCCGGGACGGCCGCACCACAATAAGATAGGCGTCGGCGCGAGCGATCGATTGTTGTGGTGCAGGCGTCCCGCCTGCGTCCTGCGAAGGAGCAGCCGGGACGGCCGCACCACAATAAGATAGGCGTCGGCGCGAGCGATCGATTGTTGTGGTGCAGGCGTCCCGCCTGCGTCCTGCGGAAGAGCAGCCGGGACGGCCGCACCACAATTAAAAACAGGAGACGCACGTCATGAATGGGCCGGAGTTCATTGATCCCC
The DNA here is from genome assembly GCA_051648425.1 of Planctomycetia bacterium. Taxonomy (GTDB): domain Bacteria; phylum Planctomycetota; class Planctomycetia; order Kolteriales; family Kolteriaceae; genus JBOFFD01. The sequence continues at coordinate 1,491 of JBOFFD010000725.1, read as the reverse complement.
GGCGGACGCCGTTCGTCGAACCTATTTTCCGCGGCGATCTACCTCACTTGTTTAAGAGCGGCGGCACCTATTTCGTAACGTTTCGCCTATTGGACGCCGTTTACCGAAAGTCGAATCCGTCGGATCAAAAGAGAAGGGAAGAAATCGATCCGCGGGACGTCGCCGACTCATCGGAAACGCCGTTGGGACTGGGAGTTTGCGTGTTGGGTGATGCACGGTGCGCCGTCATCGTACAAAACGCTTTGCGACACTTTCACGCCGATCGGTATCACTTGCAGGCGTGGTAGGTGATGCCGAACCACGTCCATGCGATCTTTCAGCCGATCGGCGGGCATACGCCGTCCTCGATTCTACATTCTTGGAAGTCATTCACGTCGCATCAAATCAACAAGTTGCTCGAAAGGAAGGGGGTGCTCTGGGAACAGGAATCGTTCGATCATCTCGTGCGTCGTATCGAGCACTTGGAATGGTTCATTCGGTATGTGGAAGACAATCCGGTGCGGGCCGGGTTTTGCGCGAACCCGGAAGACTGGCCTTGGAGCAGCGCCGCAACCAAGTCTTGTAGTGCAGGCGTCCCGCCTGCCTGTCCGTGAAGAGCAGTTGGGACGCAGGCACCACAAGAAAGCAGGCGGGACGCCCAATGGTGCTTACTTTAGCCGACAGGCGAATGTCTGTAGGGCTTCAACTGCTGTTTCGAGACCGAAAATGGGTGTTTAGGGGCTGTAAACCGCCATCTCAGGCCCACAATTCGTTCTAACGAAAGCTAAAGTAAGCACCATTGGGCGGGACGCCTGCACCACAACAAACGTGGACGCCCCTTGTCGAACCGCGGTCTCTCCCGGTAAACTACTTCAGTCGATTGATCCCCCGCCGCAACGCGAAACCCCGCCTTGATGTAGGCACGCCCTCGAAGACCCCCGGCGCCCCGTCCGACGACTGTCGGGCCGGCGGCTTGAAACCGACCTCGAACAAGGATTTTCCCTATGACGCACCGCCGGCTGACTTCGTCCGCTTTCTTCCTCGCCGCGGCGATCGCCTCGACCTTCGGGGTCGCGCCGTCGGCGTTCGCGGCCGACGCCGCCCCGGTCGCCGACGCGGTGATTCCGTTCGGCAAGGTGGCCGTCACCGACCCGATTGTTTTCGACAAGCACGTCTTCGCCATCCTGGCGGAAAAGTGCATCTCCTGTCACAACGAAGAAGGCGGGCTGGCGGAGAACGACCTCGACATGATGACCGCCGCCGCCATCCTAAAGGGTGGTAAGCGCGGGGCGTCGCTGGTCGCGGGCAAGGGGGAGGAAAGCATCGTCGTCAAGATGGCGTCGCACGCGATGAAGCCGGTGATGCCGCCGAAAGGCGACGACCCGCTGACGCCCGACGAACTGGCGCTGCTGAAGGCGTGGATCGACCAAGGGGCGAAGCCGGGGACGAACCTGACCCCCGGCGCCTCACTGACGCCGCCGGTGGTTTTGGGGGCGCTGCCGCCGGGCGTGC
>JBOFFD010000724.1:0-3984 GCA_051648425.1 Planctomycetia bacterium | reverse complement strand
GGCGGCGACGGCGCCGGCGTCGACGCGGAGCGACCCTTTCGGCCGCACCGAGAAGCCGATCCACCGTTTCCAGGCGGCCAGCCCGTCCCCTTTCGCCGGCATCAACGTGCCGATCGGTTCCCCCGCCATCACGAGCCGCAGGCAGTCGCGGCGTTTGCCGTTGGTGATCCAGACCGAAACGCCGGCGGATGTGGCGGTGCGGGCCGATTGCAGTTTGCTGCGCATGCCGCCGGTGCCGAGGCCGCTTTTCGACGTCCCGGCCATCCCCAGGATCGACCCGTCGATTTCGGCGACGACGTCGAGCGGCTTCATCGTCGGGTCGTTGAGGTAGTCGCCGGGATACAGGCCGTCGACGACCGACAAAATCACTAAGAGCGGCGCCTGTAAGAGATTGGCGACCATCGCCGCCAGTTGGTCGTTGTCGCCGAAACGGATTTCGTCGACGCTGATGGTGTCGTTTTCGTTGATGATGGGGACGGCGTTCCAGCGCCGCAGTTGCAGCAGCGTGTTGCGGACGTTCAGATACCGCGTGCGGTCGTTGAAGTCTTCGGTGGTGAGTAAGATCTGCGCTGCGTGGAAGCCGTGCGGCTGCAGGGCGGCGTCGTACGCCTGCATGAGCCGGCTTTGACCGAGCGCGGCGGCTGCTTGCAGTTCCGGCAGTTCGGTCGGGCGTTTCGTCAGACCCAAGAGGCCGACGCCCGCGCCGATCGCCCCCGAACTGACGATGACCACGTGCCGGCCGGCCGCGTGGATTTCCGCGATCTGTTCCGCCAAGTGGCGCAGGTGGTCTTGGTCGAGACCCCCCTCGGCTTTGGTCAGCACGTTCGTGCCGATCTTCACCACCACCGTCTCCGCCCCCGCGACGAGGCTTCCGCGCATCGAATCCATCATTCCCGCCGTATCTAGCATCCGTGACCAACGGCGGCTTTATAGCACGAAGCGGGGGCCGATGCGACGTGATTCCGGGATGCGCCCGCCGCAGGGTCTCATCGCCCGCCGCGCAACCAAGGGATTCCTTGTTCGCCGGCGCGACGATGACGTGAACGATTCAGGAATCCTTGCTCGCGCGGCGGGCTATGGGTAACGGCTTGGTCGGCGCGACGATGACGCCGACGATTCAGGAATCCCTTGCTCGCGCGGCGGGCTATGGGTAACGGCTTGGTCAGATGTTGAACTGGAATTCCTTGGTGTTGATGAGCGCCCACACCAGGTTTTGATACGCCTGCAGTTTGTTCGGGTGGGCGGCGATGTAGTCGACCGCCGTCTTAAGCTCCTCGGCGCGCGGCGGCCGAGTGAAGAACCACATGAACAGCTCCGTCACCTTCTCGGCTTCGGGCCGTTTGTCATTGTGAAGCAGCGCCGCCCGGCCGTTGCCGGCCGTCAGTTTGCCCTGCACTTCACCCGAATTCAACAGGTGCAGCGCCTGGCTGAGATTCGCCTCGCCGCTGCGTTCGCATTCGCACGAACTGGCGCGGGCCGGCTTCCCGAAGATGTCGAGGAAGTAGGAATTGATCTGTTCGTCCGGCAGGTCGACCGTCCGCATTTCCGACGGGAAGCCGAAGTTCGACTTCACCGCGGTCACTTGGTCGAGTGCGTCGAGCAGCACCTCGGCCGACAACCGTTTCGGGTAGTAGCGGGCGAAGTTCTGTTTGTCGCGCAGGTTGTTGTCGTGCGGTTCCGACGACAACTGGTACACCGCCGACGTGCAGATCGTCCGCACCAGGTGCTTGATGCGGAAGCCGTTCTTCACGAAGTCGTCCGCCAGCGCGTCCAACAGTTCGGGGTTCGAGGGCGGATTGGTCACGCGCATGTCGTCGATCGGCTCGACGATGCCGCGGGTGAAGAAGTGGCCCCACACGCGGTTGGCGAGCGCCCGAGCGAAGAACGGATTCTTCGGGTCGGCCATCCAGTCGGCGAGTTTCACTCGGGGGTCGACGCCGGCTGCGACGTCCAGGGCGGGGGCGTCGAGACCGCGCGGCTTCATCTCGGCGCCGGTTTTCGGGTGCCGGGCCATGCCGCCGCGGAGCGTGAACACCGCTTCGATCTGCGGGCCGCCGGAGTTGGCGTCGGCGTCGAAGTTCTTCCGCGACACCCGCGTGAAGAAGCTCGCCATGCTGTAGTAGTCGTCCTGGCTCCACTTCTCGAACGGGTGGTGGTGGCAGCGGGCGCACTGCACGCGGGTGCCCAGGAAGAGCTGCGAAACGTTGTCGACGTTCTCCTCGGCCGTACGCACCGAGCGGTACCAAACGACCGGCGGGTTCATGTCGGGCGTGCCGCTGGCGGTGAGCACGGCCCGGGCGAACTGGTCGTACGGCATGTCGTTGGCGAACGCTTCCTTCAGCCACAGCGACATCGCGTGGGTGCCGCCGGCGAAGGCTTGGTTGCCGGCCCGCTTGTTCTGAAGAATGGCGCCCCACTTCAGCGCCATGAAGGCGGGGTAGTCGTTGCCCGCCAGCAGTTCGTCGACGAGATGGTCGCGCTTGGCGGCGTCGGTCGACGCCAGGAAGCGGCCGGCTTCTTCGGGCGTCGGCAGACGACCGCACAGGTCGAGGTACAACCGCCGCAGGAATTGCGGATCGGACGACGTACCCGCTGGCTGCAAGCCGAGGGCCTGCCACTTCTTCACCGCCCACTGGTCGACGTAGTTCTTCGGCGAGAAAGCCGGCGCCGAGGCCAACTGGTTGGCGGCCGGCACGGCGGCGCGGAAGACGATGACCTGCCCCATGTACCGGGCCATGACGGCGGCTTCGCCGGAAAGATCGCTGGTCAACACTTTGCCGGTGCCGTCGACGGTGGCGACCGATTCATCGTTGCTTTGAAACTGGGCGAACCGTGTGACGTCCTCCACCCGGCCGTCGGACATATGGGCCGACACCCGCAGCCGCTGCGACGCGAAGCGGTCCATCACCCGCAGCTTCGGAAACACTTCAATGCGGGTGACGGTGGGGTCGGTCGGCTTGCCGAACGGCATGCCCTGCTTCACCCACGCGACGACGAGCTGGTGGTTGTCGTCGTTTTCCTTCATCAGTCGGCCGCCGCCGTGCGGGGTGCGGCCGGTCGCCTTCCGTAGCAACGCGCTTTGTTCCGGGGCGGCCGGGAACATCCGCCGGCCGCGGCTTTCCTTGACGAGGTACTCATAATCCTGCGTCGGCTCGAATCCCAACAGCGACAGCCGAAAACCGTTCTGGCCGCCCGATTTGCCGTGGCAGCCGCCGGAGTTGCAGGTCAGCTTGGTGAAGATCGGCACGATTTCGTTGGTGAAGTTGACCGCCCGGCCGGCCGCCTGGTTCTTCACGACCACCGGCGCCTTGACGGCGTGCGACCCAACCGCCACCGACAGTTCGCCGGCGCCGTCGGCCCCGTTCACCGTCGGGACGGCTTCATGCCGATCGTTGACTGTGAAGACGGCCGGGTTGCTGGAGGTGAAGGTCGCCTGGTCGGTCAAATCGACCAGCCGGTCGCCGATCTTGCCGGTGACCAACACCCGTTGCTTCGTGCGGGGGTCGTCGAGCAAGACGGCGGGCGGGTCGAGTTCGACGGCCGTCACCTGCGCCAAATCGATCGGTTTCGCGACGACAAGAACGGTTTTCGCCGGCTCGGCGGCCAGAAGGCCCTGGACGACGCAAAACAGGATGGCGGTCTGCATGATGCCCTCGTTTCCGTTCGGCGTGCTCCGCGGGGAGCGTCATCTCGGCGGGATCGACCGGCGGCGGCGCGGCGACTACGAAACGTCGCCGAGGGTCATGAAAAAGCAGAGTTCGCGCGTCGACGGCTGTTTATCGGTAGTACGTCGGTAGTACGTCGGTCGGGGTCGAAACGGTTGGTCGCTGCTTGATTGCTGGCTGGGTCGTCGAAGAGATCGGGCGGATTTCCGACGCCGACCAATCTTCTTCTATCCATAACATGACGGAAACGATGGCCAAGGTCAAGTTTTTCCGCTCGGTGCGGAGATGATTTCGCCGGGCGACCGGTCCAATTCGTCGG
>JBOFFD010000723.1:0-3679 GCA_051648425.1 Planctomycetia bacterium | reverse complement strand
GCGTGAAGGCGCACGTCGAGTTCAGTTGGGGCGCCACGGAAGTGAAGCCGCCGCGACTTGCCGACGCCATCGTCGAAGTGACCGAAACCGGCAGCAGCCTGCGCGCCAACAACCTGCGCATCGTCGACACCGTCCTCACGAGCACCACTCGGTTCATCGCCAACAAGAAGGCGTGGGCCGACCCCTGGACGCGCGAGAAGATCGACCACCTGGTATTGATGCTGACGGCGGTCTTGAACGCGGAGGGGAAGGTCGGCCTCATGATGAACGTGCGCCGCGACCATCTGGACGCGGTGCTGGCGCTGCTGCCGGCGCTGCAACGTCCCACGATCGCGTCGCTGGCCGACGAAGCGTGGATCAGCGTGACGACGATTCTAGCCGAGAAGGTGGTGCGCGACCTCGTGCCGCAACTGAAAACCGCCGGCGCCGCCGGCATCGTTGAATACCCGCTGAACAAGATCATCGACTGACGCTAGAGACCAGGCCGTCTTCTGTTGTACCGCTGTTAGCCGCCGCTTTCCTCAGCGGCGCGTCTTCGTCACTAGTCTGCGATCGGCGATGCAACGCGGCGGCGCGTCCCGAGACCTGAAAGGGCGTCACACCGGCCGGAATCAACGTCGCTCGGGCTGAAAAGCGACGCGAGCCGACAATAGTCGCGTCCTTATTACGTCGGCATAGATGTAAGTCGGCTGTCGTTGCCAGCGGACACGGCGTGCGAGCCGTCGCGGTTCTACTTACATCCATGCCGACGTAATACAGGGCTTCGCAATCCTATTCTTGTCTTAAACCCAGTGTTTCACCCTGGGCTGGTGGAATGTCGCCCTTTCAGGGCCAAGACATTCTCCGTCCGTTAATCCCGTCGACGGCGTCGTTGAACGAGATTCCGTGCCGGCTGATGGGACTCGGGACGGCGGACCACCCCGACGGTAAAGCGGCGGCGTCGCTCGGTCGGTTCAGCGGAGGAACTTCGGCAGCAAACTCGGATTGCCGTTCGGTTTCGCGGCGGCGGCTTGTTTGGGCGGGTTCGACACCTGCGCGACGCCTTCCGTCCCTTGGTGCAGGTACGCGGACCAAGCGGCGTGGTTCGTGCCGTAGTCGACCGGCGACCGTTCCGCCAAGCCCGCGTGGGCCGACTTCACGATCGTCACATCGTCGTCCTTAAGGCATTCGACCAGCATTTCCGTCACGCGCTGGTCGCTGCGCTTCCGCAGCGCCTCGGCGGCGGCGTAGCGCACGTCGACGCTGTCGTCGGCGGCGGCCATCTTGCCCAGACGAGTCAGCGACTCGGCGTCGGTCGCGCCGGCGAGCGCGTTGCACGCCTCGGCCCGCACGATCGGGTGGACGTCGCCGGTCGCCGTCGACAGCGCCTTGGCGACCTCCGGTCCACTGTACCGCCCCAGCGCCCGCACCGCTTCCGACTTCGTCAACGGGCTGCCTTCCTGACGGACGCCTTCCATCAACATGGCGACGGCGTCGGGCCGGCCGTCGGGCTGCGCCGCACGGGCCAACTTGCGGTACGCTTCAAGCCGATGGTTTGGATCTTGGTCTTGCTGAAGCACGACGATCGGATCGGTGGCGGCGGTCGGCGTCATGCCGAACCGCGAACCGGTCGCGGCGCAGCCGACGAGCAGGAAGCCGAGCGACAGATTGGAGATGAGCCGAAGAATTAGATGGCGAAGCCATTTCCGACCGCGGCGGACGGCGCGGCGCGGTCGCGGACGGCGGTCGACGGCCGCCGCGTCGAACGGACGGGCGTCGCCCGGACGACGGTTCGTCGCAGGAAGTCCCGTCCCACTTGTTTCGTCCACCATTGCACCCACTCCCAGACGGTTCGGCGACCGCGCGACGCCGCAATCGGGTCCGCGAGTCGAATTGTTTCAAGGGTGCGGCGGCGAGGATGATCCAACGGCGGCCGGTTTACCAGACCCGCGGCCGCAAGGGAAGATCATTCCGCGCCGTCCGACCGAACGCCGCCCCCCCGTCGCGAGGGTCGGCGCCGCGTTTTTCGACCTCGACCCCGGCGCTCCGTCGCGAAGCGCCCGTCGACGACGGACCGCCTCCGATTCACTCGTCGTCGTCGAACTCTTTTCGGCGTTCCGCCAGGTATCCCTTGAGCCGTTGGATGATGCTGGAATGCATCTGACTCACCCGCGATTCCGAAAGATCGAGCGTCAGCCCGATTTCCTTCATCGTCATTTCTTCGTAATAGTACAAAATGACGATCAGGCGTTCGTTGCGATTGAGACCCTTGGTCACCAGCCGCATCAGATCTTTCTTCTGAAGCCGACCAGTGGGGTCTTCACCCTTCTTGTCTTCGAGGATGTCGATCTCGCGGACGTCCTTGTAGCCGTCCGTCTCGTACCACTTCTTATTAAGACTGACGATGCCGACGGCATTGGCGTCCTGCGACAGCTTTTCATACTCGCCCAGCGGGATGCCGAGCTTCTCGGCCATCTCGTTGTCGAGCGGCGGCCGACCGAGCGCGACTTCCAACTCCTTGCGGGCCGATTCCAGCTTGCTGGCCCGGCTGCGCACGAGGCGCGGCACCCAGTCCATGCAACGCAGCTCGTCCAGCATCGCCCCGCGGATGCGCGGCACGCAGTACGTCTCGAACTTCACGCCGCGGTCGACGTCGAACGACTCGATCGCGTCCATCAGTCCGAACACCCCGGACGAAATCAAATCGTCGAGGTCGACCCCCTCGGGGAGCCGCGCCCAGATCCGTTCCGCGTTGTACTTAACCAACGGCAGATAATTTTCCATCAATCGGTTGCGCACGTCCGTCGTCGGATTGGCGCGATAATCCCGCCAAAGCGATTCCAGCGTCTCCGCGTCCAGCTTCGTCGCCATCGGTCCTCCGTGAAAACAGCGAGATTTCGCTGTCGACCGGAGTGTTAAGGTTCAACGGCTGAAAGTTTCGTTCCGCATGCGTCACCCGCGGAAAGACGTCGCATCGATCTTAGGCCCTCGAACGTCCCTCGGGACTCGTCGATGGGCTTCATCGGACCAACCCCTTCACGGCGGTCGGTCGTCACCCGACGGGATCGGCGCCCGACCCTCCTTCGATCCGCCCGAAGGCGTTTCGTCGGCCGGTCTCGGCCCGTCCACCGGATCTTCGCGTCGTCTCGAAACCTTCGCCCGCTTCCTCACTCCTTCGACCCGTCTTCGTCCGTTCGCTTAAGACCGCATCCCTGCGCATCTCGTGGAAGTCATCGACCAGGCGCTCCGCGCCGGTTGAAGAATTCCACGGCGACGGCGCGGACGTCCCCCGCCGTCGATTCAGATGCAATGGTTCGTCAACGGTGTGCAACGTGCGGCGAGGGTGCTTCGCGCCGTGAGGTCGAGGTGTGAATCGTGGTGCGGCGGCCGATCCATCCCCCGATGGTGCGGCCCGGCGTTCCTGCGCGGTCGTTCGCGTTCTCGTTCGGAAGCCGTCGCCGTCGCTGCAAGCGGCGTCGTCGGCTTCCTTCCCTGCGTCAGTCGAAATCGTCCGCCGGCTTCAGGCGGGTCGGCTCGTCCGGTCGTCCAACTCGGCCGCCTTTTCCCAAAGGCGCCCTGGTCTTTCGTCGGTCGGCCGTCCCTTGGTTGTCGGGCCGTCGGTCCCGTCGCCTCTCGACGAACGGACCCGGCGACCCTTGCCCGAGTCGGTTTCTCATCGCTGTTTTTGCTGTCGCAGAAG
>JBOFFD010000722.1:0-5872 GCA_051648425.1 Planctomycetia bacterium | reverse complement strand
CAGTACCGCAAGCGCGGCCTGCCGTTCGACTGGCCCCGCGCCGAGCGCTGGGTCGCCCGCGTCCTGCCCGACCTGCTGCGCCGCCCGCCGCCGGCAGGCTCGTTTTGGAACGTCAACCTGCCGCACCTGCAACCGGCCGACCCGGAACCAGCCGTCGTCGATTGCCCACTGGAAATGCAGCCGTTGCTGCTTCACTACAGGGCCGGCGACGCCGTCGACCAGTACCACTATTCCGGCGAGTACCACGCCCGACCGCGTCGCGCCGGCGCCGACGTCGAAGTCTGTTTCGGCGGCGCGATCGCGGTCTGCTTGATCCAACTCTTCCCTTCCCCGTAGCTTTACCCGTCCTTTGCGTCGGACGCCCAATCGTACGTTTCGAAGACGCTGTCGCGCCGGGCGACGGCGACGGCGGCGATGTAGCCGTCGATCGGAGGCAGATCAAGCAGCCGCCAGCGGTGGAGGTCGGCCGGTTCGTACGCCGTCGACCGCAGAGCGTCGGTCGAACCGGCGTCATGAATGACGACGAACTGGTCGAGCGGCACGTGCAGGCCGGCGCCGACGCCTTTCACGTACGCCTCTTTCCGCGTCCAAATCCGAAAGAAGGCGTCGACCTGTTCCGCCCCGACCGCCGCCTCGATCGCCGCGACTTCCTCGGCCGCGAAGTAGCGGCGGGCCAAGCCTAACACGTCGCGGCCGGGATGCCGGCGTTCCAAGTCGACCCCGACCGGGGCGTCCAAACCGACGGCGACCAGCATCCAGTCGCCGGAATGCGAAAGGTTGAAATGGACGGCGTCGGTCCAGGGCTCGCCCAACGCCGGCTTGCCATACGCCCCCACGGTGAAGTTCAGCGATTCCGGCGGCGCGCCCAACCACCCGCCCAACAGCCGCCGCAACCCGCCGCGGGCCAACACCGCCTGGCGGCGCACCTCCGGCCGCAGGTACCGCTCGGCCTTGCGCCGTTCGTCGGCCGAGAGGACCGCCCAGGCGACGGCTTCGCGCGGGCCGTCGGCGTCGAGCCGCGCCCGCCATACCTGAACGACGCCCGGTTCAAGCGGCGGCGGAGTTCGTTGCTCGCGCCAGTCAAAGGCCATCGCCGGACGGCTGGAAATTTTCCGGTCCTCCGTGATTTCGAGCGGGAAAAACTCCGGTCGCCGACGGGCGTCGCCAAAAACGACTCAAGAATCGAACCTCAAGAACCGAGCATTTTCGGCCGTCGAGGCATTCATTGCGGCCGTGGCGGACTTACGGCACCCGCTTTGCTTTAATATTGGCATCGGGGTGGATCGCCCCGCCGATCGAACAACGCCAACGATTCAACAATGGGGGTATGAGCAGATGCAAGTCGCCAAGGCTCGACGGCCGCAGCGGTTCGTCAATGGTCGGTCCGGTTTCACCTTGGTCGAGCTGCTGGTGGTCATCACGATCATCGGCGTCTTGGCCGGCCTGATCCTTCCCGCCGTGCAGGCGGCCCGCCGCGCGGCCAGCCGCGCCCAGTGCCTTAACAACATCCGCAACGTCGGGCTTGGCCTCACCCTCCACCAGACCAGTCAGAACAAGTTCCCGGCGTCCGGCGTCTGGGACAACACCGCAACCTGGGATTTCGGTTCCGTTACCGCTACAACTCCGATGTTCGCGTCGACAGACCTGTCCGCCAACGCGATCGACATGAAGTATTCTTGGGTTGTAAGCATTCTGTCGTACCTGGATCGATCCGACATTTACGACTCGTGGGAATTCACCCGCGTTGCCAACAACACTCGCGGCGCGTACACGGCGACGAATGCCGGCAACCTCGCTCGCATCGGCAATGACGTCGTTGGTCAATCGAACATCAACGTCTTGACCTGCCCCGACGACATCACCCGACTCAACGGGTTCGGCAATCTCAGCTATGTCGTCAACGGCGGCTACGGCTTCCACTGGACGTCGGGCATGAACACCAACGCCGGCGACCTTGGAGACGTTCGGGCGAAGAACAATCTGAAGCGTTCGGGACTGTTCTTCCTCGAAGGCGTCGACGGCACCCGCGGCTTCCGCTACAACATGGAGAAGATTCGTGACGGCGGCAACAATACCGTCATGCTCGCGGAAAACATCAACGCCGGCTATCGCGATGTCGGCGACAACGTTTTCGCGTTGGGTTCCAATTGGGCCAGTCCGCACCCCTACAACACCTCCTTCTTCATCAATGCTACTTCTTTCGGCGGCACCGGCGGCGGGATTTACACCGGCACCCCGAATTACCAAGCCTGTAACGAGAAGGACACTGCGGCGCCCCCCAACATCGTCGCTGCTGGGGTAGGCGGCGGCATCAATAGCAGCATCTCCGGCACCAACGAAGGTTTCTTTCCCTATCCAAACAGTCTGCACGCGGGCGGGGTCAACGTCGTGATGGCCGACGGCTCGGCCAAGTTTCTGCTTGAATCGATCGACAGTGGCGTTTGGGCTCGGATCGTGACCCCGGACGGCACCGCTTTGACGAACGCCGACGGAAATAAGGCTTTCGAGCCGAACGGCCCGACGCAACTCCCCGTTAAGGAAGACTCGTTCTAAGCTCCGACCACCGTGTCCTGACAAGTTTGTTTTCTCGTCGGCCGCCCGATCCATCGGACGGCCGACGCCGTTTCTTGACGGCGGCTTTTCGACGGATTGCGACGCCGTGTTCCTTCCGTGGATTTTCACGAAGGCAGGCCGACGTTATGACGGATGATGGTCGAACGGCGCGATCAACCTCAGTCGCCTCCGCCGATCGTTCCGAAGCCGCGCCAAACGCTGAAAGCCGGCGCGGCCCTCGCTGAATTGGCGGCGGTCGATTCGTAAAAACGACTTCCAATTCGATTCGCGGGCGGCCGAGGGCGTCGCCGCCGAGAGTGTTGGAGGTGATCGTGAGCCGTCGTCCGTCATTCTTGTCCGCCGTCGCCTTGGTCTGCTGCGTCGCGTCTTCCTCCTCGGCGGCCGCCGACGGCTTGGAAGACGTGCTGATTCCGATCGTCAAGGCGACCCCGGGCCGAATCGCGGTCGCGGCCGACCTGCTGGGCGGTGACGACGACTATTTTCACGAAGCCGACCTCCCGCTGCCCACCGCCAGTCTCATTAAGGCGGCCGTTTTAGTCGAGGCGTACCGCCAGGCGGCCGAGAAGAAGATTTCACTCGCCGAAGTCGTCACGCTGAAGGCGGAAGACAAGGTGCCCGGTTCGGGCGTCTTAACCCCGCACTTCTCGCCCGGCGCGACCTTGCCGTTGTTCGACGCCGTTCACTTGATGATCGCCTTTTCCGACAACACCGCCACGAACCTCGTTGTCGACCGCGTCGGCATTAAGAGCGTCAACGAAACCACCGCCCGGCTCGGCCTGCCACACACTCGTCTTCACTCGAAAGTGTACCGCCGCGACACCAGCGTCGACGTCGAGCGAAGTAAGAAGTTCGGCCTGGGATCGACGACCGCGCGTGAAACCGCTGGCTTGTTTGCGATGGTGTACGAAGGGAAGTTGGGCGACGCCGCCGCCACGAAAGCGATGCTGGCGCACCTCGCCGCCTGCGAAGACCGCGGGCTGGCGAAAACTTTGCCACGCGCGGTTAAGATCTATCAAAAGACCGGGGCGGTGGGCGGCGTGCGGACGGCCGGAGCCGTTCTTGTCACGCCGCGCGGTCCGGTCGCCCTCGGCGTCTTACTCGATGAACATCCGGACAAATCGTTCGCCGACGGCCACCCCGCCGAGCAGACGATCGCCGAAATCGGGGCGGCGGTCTATAAGTATTTTTCGCCTCCGGAACCCAAAGAACCGAGCGAAGAACCGCTGAAGGCGGGTGCGACCGGCGCGCTGGTGGTGGAACTGCAACGGGCGCTGAACGACAAACTGAAGCCGTCGCCGGAATTGTCAACCGACGGCGACTTCGGGCCGGCGACCGTCGCCGCGCTTCAGCGCTTTCAGCGCGACAACAAGCTGCCGGTCGCCGACTTCGTCGACCCGGCCGCTTGGAAGGCGCTGGGACCGATCAAGCCGTCGATCGAGCCGGCGCCGGCCGTTACGCCGACGGTGGAGACCCTCGACGGACCGCCGGTGGTGACGGCGAAGGCGTGGGCGGTGGCGTCGGCCGATGGGTCGGTTCGCATGGGCCGCGACGCCGACAAACCTCGACCGATGGCCAGTACGACCAAGATCATGGCGGCGTACCTGGTGCTGCGGACGGCGGCCGGCGACCCGAAGGTGTTGGAGCAAGTGGTGACGTTCAGTAAGACGGCCGACGCCACGGTCGGATCGTCGGCCGAGGTGCGGGTCGGGGAAAAACTGACCGTTCGCGACCTGCTCTTCGGTCTCATGCTGCCGTCGGGCAACGACGCCGCCACGCAGATCGCGGAAACCTTCGGCGACCGATTCGAGCCGCCGGCGGATAAGAAGGATCCCACGTCTTACGACCGCTTCATCGCGGAAATGAACCGCGCCGCCGTCGCGCTGGATCTTAAGGAAACGCATTTCCGCAATCCGCACGGACTGACGGCGGACGGTCACCATTCGAGTCCGCGCGACCTGGCGAAACTGGCGGCGGCGGCGCTGAAAGATCCGTTGTTCCGCGAAATCGTCGACACCGAACTTAAGAAGTGCGTCGTCGACGGACCCGGCGGCTATCGGCGGGAAATCGTCTGGAAGAATACGAATCGGCTGCTGCCGATGGCGAACTACGACGGCGTGAAGACCGGAACGACCGACGCCGCCGGCGCCTGCCTGGTGGCCCGCGGCCGACCGCCGCGGGGCATCGAGGGGGACGAACTGCTGGTGGTGGTTTTGGGGTCGTCGTCGTCCGACGGCCGCTACGCCGACGCCCGCAATCTGTTCCGCTGGGCGTGGAAACAGAAGGCCGATACGAAAAAGTGATTCGTCGGCCCTAAGAACCAGCCATCGTCAGCGCGCCGTGTAAGACCACGTCTTGGCCGAGGGCGGCGGGGACGATGCGGTAGGTGTGTGCGAACGGTTTGAAGACGTGGCGGGCGACGGCGGCGCGCAACGGGTTCATGAGCAGGTCGCCGGTTTCCGCTACCCCGCCGCCGACGACCAAAAGCTGGGGCGACAGCAACGTGGTCACGTTGGCGAGGGCGACGCCCAGCCAATTCACCGCGCGGTTCCAGACCTCCACCGCGGCCGGGTCGCCGGCGGCGACGGCGGCAGCCAGCGTTTCGCCGGTGACCTGCGAGAGGTCGCCGGCGACAGCGGTCGCCAGCAAGGAGATGGGGTTCTCCGACGCGGCTTCTCGGGCGGCGCGGGCGAGGCTCCAGCCGGAGGCGAGGTCTTCCAGGGTGTGCCACCGACCGGCCGGGTCGGCGGGGTCGACCGGCGTCATTCGTTGGTGGCCGATCTCGGCGGCCCCCATACCCTGCCCGTCAAACAGTCGGCCGGCGACGACGATCGCGCCGCCGATGCCACTGCCGACGTTCATGTAGACCACCGGTGAGAAGCCACGCCCGGCCCCCACCGTCGCTTCCGCCAGCCCGGCGAGGTCCGAATCGTTGCCGAGCCGAATTGTAAGACCGAGCGTTTCGCGGAACCATTCAGCTAATGGGAAGGCGTCCCAACCGGCGATTTGATGCGAGGTCTGGACGAGACCGCGGGCGGCGTCGACCGGGCCGCCGAAGCCGACGCCCGTCGCCAGCGCGGAATCAACGGCCACGCCCTGACGGCCGCACAGTTCGGGGATCATGGCGGCGAGCGCCTGACAGATGCCCTCCCGGCCGGCCGTCGGTTCGACGCGCCGCTTCACCACGTCGACGAGCCGACCGTCGCCGACGCCGAGCGCCGCTTGCAGTTTCGTCCCGCCGATCTCCACGCCCAACCGCAGTCGGCCGGCCGACGCCAGCGCCACGAATCAGGCCCGGTTC
>JBOFFD010000721.1:0-3177 GCA_051648425.1 Planctomycetia bacterium | reverse complement strand
CGCCGCGCGAGCAAGGGATTCCGGCCTCCGTTGCAACGCCGTCCCGCGATCGGAGTAAGAATCCCATGCTCGCGCGGCGGGCTATTGTACGGAGGAGTCGTCAGCGCACCAGGCCGCGTTTGCGCAGGTACGTTAAGATCAATCGCTCGAAGGGGGCGTCGGAGGTGGTGAACAGGTAGCCGACGCCCCGGCGGCGGCAGAATTCCTGCGCGCCGCTCAGAAAGGCGTCGAGGTTCTTGCGGTACCGTTCCAGCAGCGGCCGACTGATCGTCACCTCGGCGACGTCGCCGTCTTCCGCGTCGACTAGTCTAAGATCGCCTTGCAGTTCCGGTTTCACTTCCTCCGGCGCCAAGACGTGGATCAGGAAGACGTCGCACCCTTTCGCCAACAGGAACCGCAGCGCCGTTTCGTAGCCGTTCTTATCCATCAGGTCGGAGATGAGGACCACCACGCCCTTGCCCGACGCGCGCATGGCGAAGGTCTTACACACGGCGGCCAGGTCGTCGCCGGCGGTGGGTTGCAACTGAGCCAGGTGGTCGGCCACCCGACGGAAGGCGGCCCGCCCCCGCTGGCCCGCCAGCGGCGCCCGCAGACCGTCGCTGAAGCCGGCGAGGGTGAGGCGGTCGAGGTTGACCAGGCCGACGAACGCCAGCGCCGCCGCCACCTGCTTGGCGAACTGCAATTTCGTGGGGGCGCCGAAGTCCATCGAGCGGCTGCAATCGACCAGGATGCCGAGCGGCAGGTCTTCTTCTTCCTCGAACAGCTTCAAAAAGAGGCCGTCGAGGCGGATTAGGATGTTCCAGTCGATGAAGCGCAGGTCGTCGCCGGCGACGTACGGCCGGTGGTCGGCGAACTCGACGCTGGTCCCCTTGCGCTTCGACCGCCGCTCGCCCTTCAACCGGCCCGACAGCACCCGCCGCGAAGTCAGCTCGAGCTGTTCGAGCTTGGCCAGGAACTCGGTCGACAACAAGGCGTCCTTCGGCGACGCCGTTGCGGGGCGGGCCGGCGCGGCGACGGGCGGCGAATTTTCGGCGGCGACGTCGGCCATACGGTCCCCTTTCGGCGCGGCCCTTCGCTTCATCGGGCGCCGCTCTTCTTCGTGTAGGAAACGCCCCGTCGAACTTCGAGGTTTGGGACTCGTCCCGCCGTCCACGCCCTGTCTTTGTTAGCCGCCGCTTTCCTCGGCGGCGCGTCCGTTCCTTGTTGGACGCCCCTAGCGGAAGAACGAAGACGCGCCGCTGAGGAAAGCGGCGGCTAACGAGGAGGCTCTTGGTGATTCGCTTGCTTGCAGCGGTGTGCGGCCCAGCCGGACGCGGAATTGGTCGGGTGCGGGAAAACCCGACTTGAAGGCGAGGCGACGGACCTCTATCCTATCCGTATGAACAGTAGTGTACATTTGGATACATATTGTCGGAGGGGAACGCGATGTTCGACGACGGATTGTTCTCGCCCTTGTTTTCGCATGGATCGTCGGCGGGGCCGACGGGGCCGTTCGACGGGCCTCGGTTCGATGGGGCGTGGTTCTGGAAGCCGTGGTCGGCGCCGGAGGTTTCGACGACTGCGCCGCCGAATGTAACGCCGCCGAGTGTAGCGCCGGCCGCCGAGCCGACGGCGTCTTGTCCTATCGCCAGGAAGAGGGACCGGATTATGGATCGCCGATTGAGCAAGTCCCGCCGTTGCGACGCCGGCGACCGGTTGCCGCGTCCGTTCACGTTGGTGGAGGAAAAGGCGGTGTGGGCCGAGCTGGTGCGGGCGGAGGAAGCGGCGGCGGCCGGGGCCGTCGAAGAGCAACCGCGCTGGCGGCGGCGCGGCCGCTGGTTGCGGCGGCGGCTGGAGCTGCGAAGCCTGCGGCTGGCGAAGCGGAAGTCGCGGGAGCACGAGCAGCGGTTGGGGCTGTCGGTGGGCGACCTGTTCAGCGCGGCGTACGTCGGGCTGAACAAGGCGGCGGCGCGCTTCGATCCGCGGTTGGGGTGGCGGTTCTGCACGTTCGCCACGTCGTACATGGAAAGCGAGATGGAACGGGAGGTGGCGCGGCTGGCGGCGGGACCGGTCGGCCGGTGGAGCCGATCGTTGGCGCAGCGGCGGCGGGTGGTGGAACTGCAGGAGAAGCTGGAACACCAGGAAGGAAGGCCGGCCGCCGGCTGGCGCGTGGCGGAAACACTGGCCGACGATCTGGCGGTGGGGAAGCGCGGCCGACGGTCGCTGGTGCAGTTCGTGCATACGCTGGAACCGACGCGCGACGTGACGGCGATTTCGCAGACGCTGCACGATCCGCGGCCGTCGCCGTTGGCGGCGGTGTTGGGGCGGGAACGCATCGAGGCGTTGACGGCGGCGCTGGCCAAATTGCCGGCGCGGACGGCCGACGTCGTACATCGGCGGTTCGGGCTGGCGCCGTACTCCGTCCCCGCCAAGCTTTCGGAAATCGGCGAGGCGCTGGGTTTGAGTCGACCGCGGGTGTTTCAGATTCTGGAGAAGGCGCTTGACGACCTGCGACGCGGCGACGACCCGGCGTTCGTCCGTCTGCGCGGGCTGGCCGACGCCGATCCATCGACGGTCGCCACGTCGGTGATTGAACATGGATAAAATGGAGGGTATAACCAGTACCTGTCGCACCGGCGGCGTCGGTTCGTTCGATTCGGCGCTTCGGGGCGCTTCGGGCGGGTGCGGGCGGGTGCAGCGCGGCGGCGAGCAAAGGGGTGGACCGATGACGATGGGAACGACGGCCGGTGTTCGGACGCTCGTGCCGGTGGCGGCGGCGCTGTTCGTGGCGGCGGCGTTCGCTGGGACGGCGGCGGCGCAGACGTCGCCGGTGATGGCCGAGTTTTTCGCGCGGGTCGATTCGGTGGTCGACGGTCAGACGATCACCGTCGTCCGCGCCGGCGACGTGAAAAGGTTCCGCGTGCGCCTGTGGGGGGTCGCCGCCGCCCCCAGTCCCGATTCGTTCGGCGTACTGGCCCGCATTCGGCTGACCGGCTTGGTGTTCGGCAAGGTGGTGCGCATCCGCACGCAAAGCATCGACCGTTCCCGCGGCACGTTGATCGCGCAGGTGTTCCTCGACGACTTCGACGTGCCGTCGAACCCGTTCAACAAACGGTTGATGAACGGCGTGCTGGTCGGCGAAGGGTTGGCGCGGTGGGACCAGCGGACGGCGCCCGGCTCGACGACGCTGCGGAACCT
>JBOFFD010000720.1:0-5364 GCA_051648425.1 Planctomycetia bacterium | reverse complement strand
TTCTGCCGCTTCCTTTACTCGAACGCCGAACTGGGCCTGGCGGTCGACGTCAGCCGCATTCCGTTCGACGACGCCGCCCTCGAAGGGCTGCGGCCGAAGTTCGCCAAGGCGTTCGACGCGATGGCGAAGTTGGAAGCCGGCGCCGTCGCCAACATCGACGAACAGCGCATGGTCGGCCACTATTGGGTCCGCGATCCGGAAACGGCGCCGACCCCCGAACTGGCCGCCGGCATCCGCAAGAACGTCGCCGACGTGAAGAAGCTGGCCGCCGACGTCCTGACGGGCGAAATCGCCGGCGCGACCGGCCTGTTCCAAAACGTCTTGGTGGTGGGCATCGGCGGCTCCGCCCTCGGTCCGCAGTTCGTCGCCAAGGCGCTGAAGCAGCCGAACCACCCCGGCCTGAAGCCGTACTTTTCCGACAACACCGACCCCGGCGGCCTGGAAGACGTGCTTGCCGAACTGGAAGGCGAACTCGGCCGAACGATCGTCGTCGTCATCTCGAAGTCGGGCGGCACGCCGGAAACCCGCAACGGCATGTTGGAAGTGCAGGCGGCGTACAAGCGGGCCGGCGTGCCGTTCGCCCGTCATTTCGTCGCGGTGACAGGTGTCGGCAGCAAGCTCGACAAAGTCGCCGAGGGCGAGGGTTGGCTGGCCCGTTTCCCGATGGAAGACTGGGTCGGCGGCCGCACCAGCGTGATGAGCACCGTCGGCCTGGTGCCGATGGCGTTGCAAGGTTTGGACGTCGACGGCTTTCTGGCCGGGGCGGCGGCCGTCGACCGCGCCACCCGCGTCGCCTCGTTGGAAAAGAACCCGGCCGCCCTGCTGGCGTTCGCCTGGTACGTCGCCACCGACGGCCGCGGCGCCAAAGACATGGTTCTGCTGCCGTACAAAGACCGCCTGGAACTTTTTTCCCGCTACCTGCAGCAGCTCGTCATGGAGTCGCTCGGCAAGAAGGACGACCGCGCCGGCAAGACCGTGTACCAAGGCATCGCGGTCTACGGCAACAAGGGGTCGACCGACCAGCACGCCTACGTGCAACAGTTGCGCGAAGGGGTGCCGAACTTCTTCGTGACGTTCATCGAGGTGCTGAACGACCGTCGCGGCCCCGACATGGAAGTCGAGCCGGGGGCGACCAGCGGCGACTTCCTTTCCGGCTTCCTCTTGGGCACGCGCGAAGCGCTGTGGGACGCCGGCCGGGCGTCGATCACCATCACGCTGGACGACGTCACCCCGGAAAGCGTCGGCGGGCTGATCGCGCTGTACGAACGGGCCGTCGGCCTGTACGCCGAGCTGGTCGACGTCAACGCCTACCACCAGCCGGGCGTGGAAGCCGGCAAGAAGGCGGCGGCCGCGGTGTTGGCGTTGCAGACGGCGGTCGTCGAAACGCTGCGCAAATCGGGCAAGCCGTTGACGGCGGCGGCGACGGCGGCCGCGGTTGGCAATCCCGACGCCACCGAAACCGCCTACAAGATCCTTCGCCATCTGGCGGCCAACAAGCGCGGCGTGACCCGCACCGCCGGCGCCACGCCCGCCGACGATGTCTTCGCCGCGTCTTAATCGGCCGACCGCCCAGAATGCCATCCCGCGGCAGCCTTCCTCCGAAGGCTCCGCGTTCGACTCCATCCGTCGAACCCTGACCTTTCTTCTCCCGCCCCCCGCAAACTTCCCCGTCGTCGATTTCGACCACCGCCGCTTGTTTCTTTTCGCCTTGACCGCTCGACCGACCGGCGCTATAGTCGGCCCGCCTTGGTAGGCTCGCGCGACGGCGCCCGCCGGCGAGGCGGCGCGAACTGGGAAGGGATCGACCGTTTATGGGCAGGCTGAAAAACCTCGTCGTCAGCGTGGTCTCGTCGGTCGGTACGAACTACTTTTACGAGGAATGCGCCGACCGCGTTCGCCAGGCGCTCACCCTGGCCGGGGCGTCGGTCGACCTGCTTCGCATCGGCGAACCGCCGCGCCGCGACGCCGATCTGTGCATCGTCGCGGGGCTGGGCGAAGTCTTCGGCGGCCTACCCAACGAACGGGCCGGCGTCGACGCCTTGACGCCCGTGCTGAAGCGCTCGCGGCACACGGCGGTGGTCAATCTCGACGCTGTTCGCAACAACTGGGGCCGCAAGAACATCGAATTGATGGGGAAGGTCGGCGTCCCCCACCTCTTCGACCTCACGCTCTATCGCCAAGACTGGCTGCTGCCCGACGACTTTCCGGTCGACTACCACTTCGTACCGGCCGCCCTGCTGCCCGCCGAGCAGGCGGTCGTCGAGCAACACCGCCGCGACGACCGGCCGCGCGCCATTCCGTGGACGATGATCGGCCACGCCACCAGCCATCGGCTGCACATGGTCGAAACCTTCACCCGCCGGATCGACGCCCGCGGTTTCGTCTACATGCCCCGCTTGACGGCCTTTAAGAACGACGACCACCACCTCGGCCGCGCGAAGATCGCCCGAATCTTAAAAGAGACGCTCTACTACGTCTGGTGTTCGCACCACGACCTGTTCTACATCGAAGGCGAACGCTTCCGCGACGCCGCCCTTTACGGCTGCGTGCCGATTAAGATCATGGCCGATCGCCCCGACTTCGCCGACCTGCCCTTCAAGTCTTGCTTGGTGGCGGAAGAGGGAATCGTCGAAACGATGCGGGCGATGGACGGCCAGGCCGCGCGGCGCCGGTTCTTAGAAGAATACCTTGAATGGCCCGGCCTAGCCGACGCGCTGGCCGACGTCGTCGAAAAAGTGACCTCGGGCGGCCGCGGCGTACGGACGGCGCGTCCGAAGCCGGCGGCGTCGCTCCCCTTGGCCGACGCCCCAGTCCCACACCTACGGACGGCGGCATGAACGGCGCCGCGCGGGAAAGGAATGCCATGAACGGCGTGACCATCGTCGTACCGAACTGGAACCACGAGTCGTTTCTGAGTCGGTCGGTCGGCAGCGCGCTGAAGGCCGTCGAAAGCATGCGGGCGGCCGGCGGCGACGGCGAGGTGGTCGTCGTCGACGACGAATCGACCGACGGCTCGGCGACGCTGCTGCGTCAGATGGAAGCCCTGTACTGCGACGCCGGCCTGCGAGTCTTAATCCTTAAGAACAACAAAGGGGTCGGCCACGCCCGCAACCTCGGCATGCGCGAGGCGTCTTACTCCTCGGTCTTAATGCTCGACGCCGACAATGAGATCTCGCCCGACGCCGTCCCCGTCTACGTTCAAACGATGCGCGAGACCAACGCCGCCGCCGTCTACGGCAACATGGTCAGCATCAATCCGCTCACCGGCGAACGCGGCGTCTACGGCAATGAAAGTTTTCAACACCGGATGTTCGACCGCAACTACATCGACGCTTTTTCACTCATGAACCGCGAACAGTGCCTGGAAATCGGCGGCTACACCACCCATCCCCGAGTGCGCACCCGGGCCGACTGGGATCTGTTCGCCCGGTTGGCGACGGCCGGCCGCTCGATCGTCTTCCTGCCCGTCGTCATCGGCTACTATTACCAACTGCCGGAGTCGATGATCAAGGAATCGGACGACGACGAAATCCGCTTCTTCAGGCGGCGCTTCAATCAAACCGGCGCGCGGAAGAACATTCCGCTGCAGACGCTGCATCTGCGCTACCACCCGGCCGTGGGTTACTGCTGAACGACGATCTTAACCGAGCGGTCCGTGCGGACGGACGAGAGTTCCGCCCGACATTCGACTCCTTGGAACCGATGGCAAGACGCCGTCGGCGGAAAGCATCTCCGGAGGACGCGATGAACGCCGCAACTGGCAGCCGAGAATGGTATTCGTCGGTTTTCGACCGTTTCGCGCCGACGGCTCGGTTCCGCCGCCAGCGGGGCATGGCCGCCGGCGTCAACCAGTTCACGCAGACGCCGTACGGCCCGCTCGACTTCTACTTGGCCGCCGAGTGGATCGAAGCCGACGGCCGGCCGGTCGTGGTCGTCGACTTGGCGGCCGACGCCGCACTGGGCGACACCGCCGCGCTCTGGACCGGCGTGGCGAACGTGACGGCCGTCGTCGCCCCGCGGATCGACGGATCGGCGGCGGTCGCTCGGCAGGACTGGCGCGACGACTGGGCCGAGTTCAGCGCCGGCGGCACTGTCACCTCGCTGACGCAGCCGGCCTGGCGCTCGGCCGCCGACGACGCCGGCTGGCGCGCCGTTGCGGCCGCCGTCCCCGCCGGCGCCGCGGTCTACATCGCCCTGCCCGCCTTCGCTTGCACCGCCGACGCCGCCGACGAATGGTCGGCGACCCTGGAAGCCGCCGACGCCGCCTTCCCCGAAGCCGTGACGTTCGTCTTCGGCGCCGGCTGGCGCTACGACGCCCCCGCCGTCCGCCGCACCGGCGCCTTCGCCGAACGGCGCGGCGGCCTCTTTGAAGCCTTCTTCGACGGCGCCGCCGTCTTGGCGAAAAGCAAACTCGCGGTCTACGCCCCGCTCGCGGCGGCGGCTTCGGCCGTCGCCGCCCTGACGAGCCTGCGCCGCCGCTTCACCGGCAACTGCGACTTTCTGCTGCTGCTCAACAAACTCGGCGAAGACCACGATCTTAGAGCACGGCACCAAAAAGAGGCCGCTGAACTGAAAGAGGCGGCCGAGACGCAGAAGAAAGCCGCCGCCGCGCTGAAGAACCGGCTCGATCGGACGGTGAAGCGGCTTGAGGGGATCGAGAACTCCCGGCTGGTTTCAACGGTCAACGGCGTCCGCCGACTGAAGGGGGCGTTGGTGAAACTGCTTCGCGGCGGCCCGGCCGAACCGGTCGAAAAACCCGAGGCCGTCGCGGAAGGCGCGAAGAAGCCGACCGCCAAAACTCGCGCCGCGTCTTAACTGAATCAGCGCCCGCTGGTCAAGGAGGATCGTTCATGCAGGTCTTAGTCGTCGGCGGCGCCGGGTACATCGGGTCGCACACCGTCCGCGCGCTGCAAAACGCCGGCCACCGGCCGATCGTATTCGACAACCTGTCGACCGGCAACGTCGAAGCCGTCGACCGCCTCGGCGTTCCACTGGTGCCGGCCGACGTCCGCCGGGTCGAACGGCTCATGCAGACCCTCCGCGCCCACGCCGTCGACGCCGTCATCCACTTCGCCGCCGACGCCTACGTTGGAGAGTCGGTCCGCGACCCCGCGAAGTATTACGACAACAACGTCCAGGGCAGTTTCTGCGTCTTAGAGGCGGTGCGCCGCAGCGGCGTCTCGTCGCTCATTTTTTCATCGACCTGCGCCACCTACGGCGTCCCCGAAACGCCGTTCATCGACGAAGACCACCCGCAGCGGCCGGTGAATCCGTACGGCTGGTCGAAATTGATGACCGAACAGATGATCCGCGACTACGGCCGGGCCTACGGTCTCAACGCCGTCGTGCTGCGCTATTTCAACG
>JBOFFD010000719.1:0-2414 GCA_051648425.1 Planctomycetia bacterium | reverse complement strand
GGGCGACTCGGATACCGCGCGACGGGGCGGTTCCGTACTCTGTAGCGGTGGGAAGCGGCGGCGTCCGCCGTCGGAAACGCCGACCGCCGGAAAAAAACAACCAGGCGGGTGATGGCATGAACCGATTGACGCACGACCTTCGAAGTAGAGTTTCGCGGGCCGTATGGTTGGCGGCGCTGCTGGCGGCGAGCGGCGCGCCGGCGCACGACGACCCCGGCGACCACGAAGAAAAGAGCGTGGTCTACACGGCCGCCAACCATCCGGACCGGGTCGTCTTGACGATCGCCGCCGACCCGGCGACCACCCAGGCCGCCACCTGGCGCACGTCGGCCGCCGTCGGCCGCGGCTTCGGTCAGATCGCCTTGGCGGCCCCCGGACCTCAGTTCGTCGTCGACGTGAAAACCGTCCCCGCCCGAACCGAACGGCTCGAGACCGACGTGGGCGCCGTCCATTACCATTCGGTGCTGTTCGAGAAACTGGCTCCGAAGACGAAGTACGCGTACCGTGTGGGGGCGGACGGCTGGTGGAGCGAATGGTTTCACTTCGAGACGGCGGCCGCCGGTCCCGAACCGTTTTCGTTCATCTACTTCGGCGACGCGCAGAACGACATCCGCCAGCACTGGTCGCGGGTGGTGCGCGAAGCGTACCGCGACGCGCCGACGGCGAAACTGTTCTTACACGCCGGCGATCTCGTCAACCGCGGCGACGCCGACGGCGAGTGGGGCGAATGGCACGCCGCCGGCGGGTTTCTGAACGCCATGTCCAATACGCTGGCCACCCCCGGCAACCATGAATACTCGTCTAAGACCGGAAGACAGCTTTCAAAATACTGGCGGCCGCAGTTCGCCTTTCCCGAAAATGGGACGCCGGGGTTGGAGGAGACCGTCTACCGCGTCGACTTCCAAGGCGTGCGGTTCTTGTCGCTCGACAGCAACGTGGCGCTCGACGCCCAGGCCGTCTGGTTGAAAACGCAGTTGACCGACAATCCATGCCGTTGGACGATCGCCACGTTCCACCATCCGGTGTTTTCGTCGGCGCGGGGACGCGACAACGCGGTGCTTCGCAAGACGCTGAAACCGCTGTTCGACGAGCATCGCGTCGACCTCGTCTTACAGGGGCACGACCACACGTATTACCGCAGCGGCCTGGACGTTCCCGACAACGTGCCGGCGGGCGTTCAGACGCGGTCGCCGACGGCGGGCACGGTGTACGTGGTGTCGGTGTCCGGGCCTAAGATGTACGACCTGGCGAAGCAGTCGTTCATGAAGCGGGCGGCGATGGGCGTGCAGTTGTACCAGATCATTTCGGTGGACGGTGACCGATTGACCTACAGCGCCCGAACCGCCGACGGCCGACCGTACGACGGCTTCGAGCTGCGGAAGCGCGCGGGCCGAACCAACGAACTCATCGAGCAAGTGCCCGACGTACCGGAACGGCTCGAGCGGCCGAGTCTTCCCAAGCCGAAGAAGCCCGCGGCGTAGGCCCCCGCCGACCCGCCCCAGGCGGCGAGAATCGAACAAACGTTTGGTTCGGAAGCCGCTCCGACCATAATGAAATGGCCGTCGTCGGCTGATCGGCGACGACGGCCGCCGTACGGCGGGATTCGACCTTCGGAAAAGGTGAACGATGACGAATGGCGGCGCGGACGGCGGCAACGAACGGAGGGACGCGCAGGCGGTCGACCGCGAGGAACTCGAAGACGGCGCGACGACGGCGGTCTGCGTCCTGGAGCGCCTGGCCGAGGCCGTCGACATGGCGTTGGACCCGATCGCGGCCCGCCGCGCCTACGACCTAGCCAAGCGGGAATTGCCGGCCGACGCCGATTGGTACGCGCTGTTGGCGAAGGCCGGCGGCCGGGTCGGCTTGACGCTGCACCGCTCGTTCTGCTCGCTGCGCGACGCCGTGGCGCTGGCGCAGGCCGACGCCCCGATGGTGCTGCACGCCAAGGGCGGCGACGACGCGGAACTGTACACGGTCTTCGACGTTCGCGGTTCGCGCGTCAGCGTCGGTTACGGAAGGATCGGTCGGCCCGCCGAGTGGATGTCGAAACGGCGGCTGATGGCGCTCGTAAAGGTAGCCAACGACCGCGACCTCGTCGAATGCGCGTCGGCGGAACCGTCGGCGCCGTACCAGAACGCGACGTCGGCGGCCCAACCGACCCCCTCGGCCGACGTCGAACCGACCGCCCACCCTCACGGAGCTCACGGGGGTCATGGGGGTCATGGCGGCCACGGGTCGGCCGTCGCCCCGCTGGCGCGGCTGTGGCAGTTCCTCCATCCCGAATGGCAGGACATTCGGCTGATTACGATCTACGCCGTCGCCATCGGCGTCTTAATGCTGACCACCCCCATCGCCGTCGAATCGCTGGTCAGTTTCGTGGCGTTCGGCGGCCTGGTGTCGCCGGTGTTGGTCTT
>JBOFFD010000718.1:0-9602 GCA_051648425.1 Planctomycetia bacterium | reverse complement strand
TCCGGACGGGGCGACGTGCTGCAACGATTCCGGATTCTTCACAGTAAATCGTACCGTCCGGACCTTCGCTGACGCTTCGGGCTCTGACGGACAAGCAATCCGCCTGGTCCTTGCGGCGTACGACGTCCGAACCGCGTCCGGCCCGATCGAAGGACCGTCGATGAGCAACCAGGCCGGGTCGGTCGGCGGAGCCGGCTTGATCCCCGAAGACGACCTGCCGACCGATCTTTCGCTGGAACAGGCGGTTGACGCCGCCTATGCGACCGAGACGACCGACGCCGCCCAACGGTTGCGGCGCGGCCTGCCCGTCCTCTTGGAATGCGACAAGGAACTGACGCCGTTCCTGTTCGTCCAACTGCGCGGCCGACTGAAACAGTTCGGCCTGCAAACCGCCTATCTCGACGGCCGACCCAAGGCCGCCGCCGCCGATCGGCCCGACGCGATGGCCGCCTCGTTCGTCGGCGCCCTGTTGCAGCAACTGCGCGACGCCGTCCGCGGCTCGCTCGAAAAGCGCGTGCTGGTGCTGCCCCACCTCGACCTGTTGACGTCGGCCGCCACCGGCCTTTCCACCGAAGCCCGCGAAGTGGTCGCCCTCCTCTATGAGAACCCGGAAGTCGTACTGCTCGGCTTCAAAGATCCGTCGTTCGCGCTGCCGCGCGTCATCGAAAACCTCTTCCCGTATAAGACGAGCCTCTTAGGGATTCCGCGCGATAAACTGCGGCTGCTGGTCACCCGCCGCGAGGCCCGCAAGTTCGGCCGCGGCTTTCATCCCTGGCGGTTGTACAAGTACGTTTCGGGGGTGCAGGCCGTGCGTCTGCGCCGCCTCTTAAGCACGCTGGAAGGGGAAGACTACCCCGCCGACCCCAAGCCGGCGTACGAACAGATTCGCCAAGCCACGCTGGCGGGCACGCTGGAGGTGCCCGACCTCGACCTGTACGCCGACGTCGGCGGGTACGCTCGCGTCAAACATCGGCTGCAACGCGACCTGTTGGACGTTTTGGCCCGCAAGGATAAGACGCTCGACCCGGCGGAGATCGCCCGGCTCGAGGAACTGGCGCCGCGCGGCATGATCTTCTGGGGGCCGCCGGGCACTGGCAAGACGATGTTCGCCAAGGCGATGGCGGCGGCGCTGGGGGCGGCCGTCACCATCGTCTCCGGACCGGAACTGAAAAGCCGTTGGGTGGGGGAAAGCGAAGAGAATTTAAGACAGATCTTCCGTCAGGCGCGGCGGTCGGCGCCGGCGGTGATCGTCTTCGACGAACTCGATTCGTTCGCCTCGGCCCGCGGCACTTACACCGGATCGGGCGTCGAACACAGTATGGTGAACCAGCTACTCACCGAAATGGACGGCTTCCACCGCGACGAAATGGTCTTCGTCGTCGGCACCACCAATTTCGTCGAAGCGCTCGACCCCGCTCTTCTAAGACCGGGGCGGTTCGAGTTTCACTTACACATTCCGTATCCCGACGGCGACGACCGCCGCGAGATCTTAAAGATTTACGACGGGCGGCTGGGTCTGGCGATGACCGACGCCGCGCTGGAAACGGCGGTGCGACGGACGGCCGACCACGTGGAAGGGGCGGCCGCCGGCACCCGGTACAGCGGCGATCATTTGGCGGCGTTGTGCCGATCGATCGCCCGCCGCCGGCTGCGCGACGATCTGAAACGCCCCACCACGCCCGATGACGTCGACCTGGCACTGACCGAATGGGTCGACCGGCCGCGACTGGCCCCCGCCGAGGAACGGACGGTGGCGGTGCACGAGGCCGGCCACGCCGTCTGCGCCCTGTTCGGCCCGAACATGCCGCCGATCGACCGCATTTCGATCGGCGGCGACGTCGCCGGCGCGCTGGGTTTCGTCCGCTATCAAGACCCGGCCCACCGCTACGTCGTCACCCGCGGCCGACTGCTGGACGACCTCTGCGTGCTGATGGGCGGCCGCGAGGCCGAGGCCCTACTCTTGGACGACGTGTCGATCGGCGCCGCCCACGACCTGGAGACCGCGACCCGCATCGCCTGGGCGATGGTCGAGGAATTCGGCCTCGCCGACGACGCGGCCGAGCCATGTCGGTTCGCCGAAGAGCGCGGCGAACCAAGCCGCTGGTCCGACGCCCGCCGCGACGCCCTCGGCGGCCAGGTGCGCGACCTCTTATCCGCCGCCCGCGCCCGCGCGAAAACGCTGCTTGTTGAGAACAAGTCCCTGGTCGAAACGCTGCGCGACTTGCTGCTGGCCCGCAAATCGCTCGACGCCGCCACCCTGAAAACCGCCACCGCCGGCCTCCCACCGCCGGTTCGCAACGACGAACCGTACGGCGCGGGCAAGTCGAACGCCCCTCCTGGTTAGCCGCCGCTTTCCGCCGCGGCGCGTCCGTGCCTTCCTCGTCGACGCTATCGACGACGACAAGACGCGCCGCTGCGGAAAGCGGCGGCTAACACAGACGCCTTTTTTCGTCCGATCCGGTCGTTCGCACGAAACTTTCGCCGCAGCGAACGATTTTTGTTGCTCCGTCCGGGTCGCCGGCGGTAGGATGGGGGTGCGGTCAGGATAAGCCGCTTCACGACAGCCGCCGATCCACCTGCGGCAAAAGCGAGACGCCCACCCCGGATAAGGGGGCGTCGCCGACCAGGAAAAACCACGCCATGCCGCGCACCTCGGCCGATGGATGTTCGTTGGATCAACTACCGGCTGGCTTGACCAACACGCCGAAACCACCGTCGATACCAACCCCCCGCCGCCGCCTGCTTATCGAAACCCTCGAAGACCGCTCCGTCCCCGCCGCCCCAATCGGCCCGGAGTTTCAGGTCAACGATTTCACGACCAGCAATCAGTTGACGAACGAACGTCGTCACTTGGCGATGGACGCGGCGGGGAACTTCGTCGTCGTTTGGTATGGCGCCGGAGCGGACGATAGCTACGGCGTCTACGCTCGAAGGTACAATGCCGCGGGCGTGGCGCAAGGAAACGAGTTTCGCGTCAACTCGGCGACGGCCGGAATTCAGAAAAACGCGGTGGTCGCCATGGATTCCGACGGCGACTTCGTCGTCGCATGGCAAAGCAACGTTCTGGACGGCGACGGTTACGGCGTCTATTTGAAGCGATTCAACGCCGCCGGCGTCGCGCAAGACGGCGAGATCCGGGTCAATTCGTACACCACCGGCGACCAAGTCGACCCGGTATTGGCCATGGACGCCGACGGCGACTTCGTGATCGCCTGGACCAGCAGTGGCCAAGACGGTTCCGGCTACGGCGTCTACGCGCAACGGTTCAACAGTTTGGCCGAAGCGCAGGGAACGGAATTTCACGTCAACACGTCGGTCACCTCTTCTTTGCAACAAGCTACCGACGTGGTGATGGATGCGGACGGCGATTTCATCATCACTTGGCAAAGCAACCAGCAGGACGGCTCTGGGTGGGGGGTGTATGCGCGCCGCTACAATGCTGCCGGCGTCTTGCAAGGGAGCGAGTTTCAACTCAATGTGTACACCACCAGCAGCCAAATCAACACAAGTTTGGCGTTCGACGCCAGCGGAGACTTCGTCGCAAGCTGGATGAGCTACGCACAAGACGGCTCTATCTTTGGGATTTACGCCCGGCGCTTTGAGTCGAACGGCGTCCCCAAGGACGCACAGGAATTCAAAGTCAACGTCTTCACCAACAACAACCAAGTCGGCCCCGCAACGGCGGTGGAGGCGAACGGCGACTTCATCGTTGTGTGGAGCGGCGCCGGCCAGGACGACGGCAACGCCATCTTCTTGCGACGCTACACTTCCGCCGGCGTACCCAAAGATAGTCAAGACGTCCGAGTCAACTCAGTCACGGCTGGCCCTCAAGCGGATGCCGCGCTACTGGTGGACGCGGACGGCGATTTCGTCGTCGCTTGGGTAAGCTTTGGACAGGACGGCGACGGATCCGGCGTCTACGCCCGGCGCTACACGACCGACGATCAAGCATCCACGCCCACGCTCAACCCGTTGCCGCCCAAAAGCGGCGACCAAGGCAGCGCGATTCCGTTGACCATTACGGTCAGTTCCAACGACGTTAAAGAGCCGTCGGAAACCATCAGCATCAGTATCGAAGGCGCGCCGGTTGGAACCATGTATTCCGCCGGCCCAGCGGATCCGCAGGGTCGCATCACGCTCACCGAAGCGCAGCTTGCGGGATTGACGGTCACGTTTCCCCCGAATGTCTTCTCGCAGACCGTCGTACTCGAAGTGGTCGCGTTCTCCACCGAAAACGTCAACGGCGCGCTTTCCGCCGATACGATGCCGCGATCGTTGAGCGTCACCGTTCGGCAGGTTTCCGCCGTGCCGCCCATCATCGAAGCGCCGGGGAACCAAGGCGATCAGGACTCCGTCATTCCATTGACGGTTTCGGTCGCGAAGTCGAATCCACTGGGTGATGAAACCCTGACCGTCAAAATCACCAACGTGCCGCCGGGCGCTCAGTTGTTTTTGGGCGGTCAACCGATTGCTCCGGGAACAACCCTGACGCCCGATCAACTCGGCGCGCTGGCGATTCGTCCGGCCGCCGGTTCCACCGCCCAAATCAACCTGACCGTCGAAGCGACAGCCAAACGTCCTGACGCCGTTGGCGGCGATTCCAAAACTGCGACGAAGCTTCTCAGCGTCACCGTCAACCGTTTGCTGGCGTCCGTGCCGACCTTGAATGTCGGCCCGGTCGTCGGCGATCAGGATTCGACGATTTCCTTGGGCGCCTCGGCGTCGCTCAATGGGCCGGTCGCCGAGCAGACGTTGACGGTGCGCGTCACCGGGGAGCTTTCCGGAGCGACGCTGTTCGTCGACGGTCAACCCGCCCCGGCGGTCCTCACCGGCGAACAGTTCGCCCGCCTTGCGATTCGACCGGCGCCGGGATTCACCGGCACGATCACGCTGGCCGTCGAAGCGACGGCAACCCGCACCGTCGGCGGCCACACCGAACGAAGCGGCGGCAGCATCGGCATCACCGTCCGCGACGCCGCCGTTTCCGGCATCCCCACGCTGGCGGTCGCGCCGGTTGGGTTTCGGTTGACGGCGGTCGATCCGATTCCGCTGGGCATCACGGCGACGACGTCGGACCCCGATTCCGAAACTGTTGTCGTCACGGTCGCGGGCGTGCCAGCGGGGGCGTCGCTTACGGCGGGCGTGGACATCGGCGGCGGCGTCTGGCGGCTTTCGCAGGCCGATCTGCCCAACTTGCGTTTGGTGCTGCCGGTCGTTACCGACGGCCTGGTGCAACTGACGGTGACGGCCACCGTCACCGAATCGAACGGCGGCGCGACGAGTTCGGAAAGCCGATTCGTTCAGATCGCCAACAGCGCGCCGGTGCTTGCGAGCGGCGCGCCGAACACGACCGGCGCCGGGACGACGCGCGGGGCGACGGCGATGGGGTTGCTGACCCGAGCCGCCGGAGGCCGGTCGTTCATCGTCGGGCGGGCGCGGCCGTTGGCGACCGACACCGCCGGTTCGCAGCGCGGCATCGCCATGACGCAGGTTCGGGTTTCGGGCGGGGGGGCGATGGAGTTCAAGATCGGCAACGGACGGTGGAGGAAGATGCCGCGGTTGTCGGCCAACCGGGCGCTGTTGCTGAAGGCGGGCGACCGCATTCGGTACACCGGCGCGGGGCGGGTGCAGATGCAGTACGCCGCCTGGGACCAGACCAGCGGTCTCGCCGGGCAACAGATCAGCGCGGCGGCGCGCGGCGGGAATACGGCGTTCAGCGCTCGGCAGGCGCGGGCGACGGTCGGCGGCGCCAAGCGCTCGGTGGAGACGGCCGGTTTGGGGCTGTCGGCGGCGCTGGCGGCGAGCGGCACGCCGAAGACGACGGCGGTGGATATGTTATCGGCGAAGGCGGTGGATGCGGCGTTCATCGACTTCGCGGCGCTTCTGGACGCCGATTGACGTCTGCCGCGACGATCGGAAGGACTCGCATGACGCTGTTCCTCTTCGTGGGAGTGCTGTTCGCCGGCGAGCCGGTTTCCGGGGACGCCGTGGTTCGGTCGGCGGTCGCCGCCGGTCCGACGCCGATCGTCGTCACGACCACCAGCCGGTTGGCGGGCGCGATTCATTCTCTGACCTGGAACGGTCGGGAATTCGTCGACAGCGTCGACCACGGCCGGCAGATTCAGTCGGCGACGAACTACGACGCCGGCGGTCCGTTCGTCGCGGAACTGTTCAACCCAACCGAAGCCGGCAGCATGTCCGACGGCGACGGGCCGACGAGCAGCAGTCGACTGCTGTTTCTGAAGGTCGACGGCCCCAAGTTGACGACGCGGTCGCAAATGGCGTTCTGGTTGCGGCCGGGGGAGACGTCGGCGGGACTGCCGGCGCGGAACACGACGGTGCTTTCGGACCACGTCATCGAAAAGACGGTAATCTTAGGGCTGCCCGACCTGCCGCACGCCGTCGGTTACGACGTGACCTTCCATCTGCCGGCGACCGAAAAACACACGGTCGCGCAGTTCGAGACGGTCACCGGGTATATGCCGGCGGTTTTCGAGAAATTTCACGCGCTCGATCTTATGACCGGCTCTTACACGCCGTTGGACGACGGCCCCGGCGAACAGTCTTGGCCGGTGGTTTTTTCGACGGACGACGGGTCGCACGCGATGGGGGTCTATTCGCCCGACCAGCCGTCGTCGGGGTTCGAGACGGAGGGGTACGGCCGGTTCCGGTTCGTCGCGGAAAAGGTGGTGAAGTGGAACTGCGTCCACCGCGTCCGCAACGCCGCCGGCGTGCCGCCGGGCGTTTACGCCTTTCGGAATTTCCTAGCGGTCGGGACGCTGGAGGACGTGCGGAAGACGCTGGTGGAGTTGCATCGTCGGCAGTCTAAGAACCGCTGAAACGCACAAAACACGGCGGACGCTCGTAACGTCGCGGATTTCAGCGATGAATGGGCGTTGCGTCGCCGCCGTTCGCGCTGACGAACCGACGCCCGCCGTTCGAGAGTTTCGCCCTTACAGTGCTTCATTTTTCAACGTCGTCTTAGACCCAGGGCGTCGCCTGGGCTGGCGGAGGGCCGCACTTTCAGTGCTTTCGGAGAGGCGCTGCGGACGACGGCCGAGCGGACGCGGCGCCTGAAGGCGGCGGCTATCTAAGAAGTCGTCAGCGGTCGGTGAAGGCGGCGACGACGGTTTCGCCGAGGAGGCCGGCCAGGTCGTTGACCTTGCCTTTGCCGTCGGGGTGGACGCGGTTGCTGAGGAAGACGAAGACGAAATCGGCAGAGGGGTCGACCCAGAAGACGGTGCCGGTGAAGCCGCCGTGGCCGAAGGCGGCGCTTGAGAAGTTCTTGCCGCGGTTGCTGGAATAGGCCGAGAGGGAATCCCAGCCGTAGGCGCGGTAGGCCGTGCCGTTCTTCGTGGGGACGGGTCGGCGGGCGGTCATCTGGTCGACGGTCTCCTTGGCGAAGAGCGTGCGGCCGGCGCGTTCGCCGCCATTGGCCAGCACCGCGCCCAGCACGGCCAGGTCGTCGGCGGTGGTGAACAGGCCGGCGTGGCCGGCGACCCCGCCCAGCAGGTAGGCCCGCGGGTCGTGGACCTCGCCCTGCATCCAGCGGCCTTCGCGCTGTTCGGTCGGCGCCGCCCGCTCGCGCAGCGCCGGTCCGGGGAGGTAGCCGGTTTCCGCAAGGCCGAGCGGCTCGAAGACGTTCTTCCGCGCGAAGACGTCGAGCGGTTCGCCGGAAACTTTCTCGATAATCTCGCCTAACACCAGAAAGCCGACGTCGGAATACTGGAAGCGGGTTCCCACGGGTACGATCGGCTTCAGGCGGTGGATGCGGTCGAAGGCGTCGGCCTTGCCGGCCTGATAGTCGGCGACGGCGTTGTCGGGAATGAGGCCGGAGGTGTGCAGCAACAGGTGTTCGAGGGTGACGGCGTCTTTGCCGTTCTGGGCGAACGAAGGTAGGAAC
Source organism: Planctomycetia bacterium (assembly GCA_051648425.1). GTDB lineage: Bacteria > Planctomycetota > Planctomycetia > Kolteriales > Kolteriaceae > JBOFFD01. The sequence continues at coordinate 1,699 of JBOFFD010000718.1, read as the reverse complement.
TCGGCCGCCTTCTGGTCGACGCGGAGCTTCTTTTGTTCGACGAGGCGGAAGAAACCGCACGCGGTGGCGGCCGGTTTGGTGATGCTAGCCGCGTCGAAGACGACGTCGGGGGTCATGGGGGCGACGGTGGGGAGCAGGCGTTTGCAGCCGTAGGCTTTCCGCAGAAAGACCTGGCCGCGGCGAGCGCAGAGGAGGACGCAGCCGGGCATGCGTTTTTCGGCGAGGCCGGTTTCGACGAGGGCGTCGACGGCGTGCAGGCGGGCGGCGTCGACGCCGACGGCCGCCGGTTCCACGGTGGGCAACGGGGCGGAAGCTTCCCAGGCGACCGTTGAGGAACGACCGAGGGCGGCCAGCGCCAAGGCGCTGGTCGTTCGTAGAAAGCGTCGTCGCGCGGCGGCCATGGATCGGTCTCCCGTCGGAAGGAAGGGCTGGGGACGATTTCACGCGGGCGGCGGGTCGTCGACAAGGAGGGGGCGGAAAACAAGGTCAAGAAAAGCGAAAACCGCCATCGACACCCCGAGAGGGTCGACCGCGGTTTCATGGGCGTGCGGCCGGCGGGCAGTCGTCGCCGACCGCCGCGCGGAACACGTCAGATCAAATTAGTTGCAGCCACCGCAGGCGGGGGCGGCGTCGCCGCAGCCGGCGCTGGCGCCACCGCAACCGGCGGCGGCTTCACCGCAACCACCAGCGCTGCCAGCGTCGCCGCAGGCCGGGGCGGCCGGCACGTAGTGGGCGACCTTGACCATGACCTTCTTGGCGACCATCGTGCAGACCTGGACGTCGATTTCCTTTTCGACGCTGAAGGACTTCATGACGGTGACCTTTTCGATCTTCTCAACGGGCACGCTCTTGTGGGTCGTGACCTTGTTGACGCCGGTCTTCATTTCGGCGACGCACTGCGTGTACATCACTTCGCGGGTCTTCGGCACCATCATGCTCTTGTGGACCTTGACCATGGTGGTCTTGGTTTCGGGCTTGCAGACCGTCACGTTGTAGGTGTACGGGACGTCGGCGTAGCTGGGCTGCATGACGGTCTTTTCACAGACCTGTTCAACCATCTTCGGCACGTAGACGCATTCCGTCTTGCACTTTTCCCAGCAGAGGAACTTCTTCGTCACGACCTGCTCTTGGTAGCAGCCGCCGACGTCGACGCACTTGGTTTCATGAACGACGGTCGGAACCATCGTGCAGACCTTCTTGACGCCGGTGCGGGTTTCGGTGTGGGGAACCATGACGGTGTGGGTGCGGGGTTCTTCAACCACCGACGTCACGCATTCGTGGTAGGTCTCGGTCTTGGACATGGTCTTGGGGACCATGACGGTGTAGGTGTACGGAACGTCTTTGGTTTCGGCGACGAGCGTGTGGACCGTCACCTTGCGGTCTTCGACGACCGGCTTGTGCTCGACGACGGTGACCTTCTTCTTCTGGGTCGTCATGACCGGTTCCATCACCGTACGTTCTTCGTCGACGTAGGTGAGGGTCATGGCGGGACCGCAATCGGCGGCCATCTCGCCGGCGCACTCTTCGGCGGCGGGAGCGGCGCACTCGACTTTGCACTTCTTCTTGAAGAAGGCGGTGGCGGGGGTGGCGTAGCCGACGACGACGGCGCTGACGACCAGGCTCGACACGAGCTTACGAAGCATGGGGACCAATCCTCACGTTGCTGCTGGCCCGGGTGTCGAAACGCCCACCGTTTCAC
>JBOFFD010000717.1:0-3138 GCA_051648425.1 Planctomycetia bacterium | reverse complement strand
ACTTCATTTCGGTCGAGTCGTCGGCGTAGCCCAGGCAGCGCAGCGCGATGATGGTGTAGACCATCGGCGGGTAGATCGCCCCCAGGCCGTCGGAGCCGTCGAAATGCTCGATCATCCAACGCTCGGCGGCCCGCACCGCTCGGGCGCGAACGCTCTTCGGCACGATCTTGCCGTAAACCTTCAGCAGCCGGTCGCCAACACGGAAGAAATTCGACCAGGTGACGATCCGGCCTTGGAAGCGGGCGCAGGCGGGAACCCGGCCTTCGGTCGGCTCGCGCAGAAACAGCTCTTGGACGCCCAGGTCTTTCGGCAGCGCCGTCACCGGTTTGAAGGCGTAGAAGATCGACAACGGCACGACGATGGTGCGCGTCCAGGCCGACATCGCGTACAGGTTCAGCGGGAACCATTTCGGCAGCAGCACCAATTCCGGCGGCACCGACGGGCAGTGTGCGTACGGAATCTGCCCCAACGCCGCGAGGTAGAACCGCGTGTAGCTGTTGACGACCGCCGCCCCGCCCAGCGACAGAATCAGCTCGCGGGCGCGGCGCAGCGGTTCGTCGTCGGGGCTGCGGCCGGCCAGCTTCAGCGCGAAATACGCCTTCACCGTGCAACTGATATCGGGGGCGCCGCCGGGATAATTGTTCCAGCCGCCGTCGGCGCACTGCTGCATTTCCAGCGACTGCGCGCACCGTTCGACGCGGGTCGTGCCCAGTCGGCCGAGGAACGCTTGCAGCAGGATGTATTCCGACTCGAGGATGCTGTCGCCTTCGAGTTCGGCGCACCAGTGGCCGTCGTCCTTGCGGTGGCCCAACAAGTGTTCCCGGCCGCGCGCCAACGCGTCTTCCAGGCTGGCCGGGTCGACCGCGGGATGCCAACCGACGGCGGGACGGCGGCTGGGTTCGTTGGTCGGGTTCGGGGCGGCGGCCGAGTGGGGGACGGGGTTGGCGGCCGAGGCCGTCGTCTGCGAAGTCATGCTGCCGGTCCTGTGCGACGGCGCCGCGACGGCGGGCGTTCCGACTCCTGCGGAACGACGCCGGCGGTTCCGAGATTTCATCGTATGGTTCGTAGCAACGGCCGTCGTTCCACGCAAGTCGAGAGGAGGTGCCGCCGCTACGGAGGCGGCGTTATTCTTCGTAGCCGTGGCGGGGGGCGGGGAAGGATCGGTCGCGGACGGCGGCGGCGTAGGCGGTCACGGCTCGCTTCATTTCTTCGCCGACGGCGCCGAAGCGTTCGACGAACCGCGGCGGGGTTTCGTCGGTTAGACCGAGGGCGTCGGTCCAGACGAGCACCTGGCCGTCGCAACCCGGCCCGGCGCCGATGCCGATCGTCGGGACGGAACAGGCGGCGCTCACCCGCGACGCCAGCGCCGCCGGGATGCCCTCGAAAACGATGGCGAACACACCCGCCTTTTCCAACGCCTGCACGTCGGCGGTCAGGCGATCGAAATCGCGTTCGAGTCGGTAGCCGCCCATCGCATGGACCGATTGCGGCAACAGCCCGACGTGCCCCATGACCGGAATCTGAGCGTCGACGACCGCCGCCACCGTATCGGCCACCCGCACGCCGCCTTCCAACTTCACCGCCTGCGCGCCGCCTTCCTTCACCAACCGGCCGGCGTTGCGGATCGCCTCGGCGCGATCGGCCTGGTAGCTAAGAAACGGCATATCGGCGATCACCAGCGCCCGCGCGGCCGCCCGCGCCACCATTTCGACGTGGTAGACCATCTGGTCCATGGTGACGCCGACCGTCGTCGGCTTCCCCTGGATCACCACGCCGACGGTGTCGCCGACTAAGAGCGCGTCGACACCGCAACCGTCGAAGAGCTTGGCGGTGGGGTAGTCGTAGGCGGTCAGCACCACCAACGGCGTTCCGCGCCCCTTCGCCTTGCGGAACCGCGGCACTGTCATCGGCTTGACACCAGCGGCGTCGGTCATCCGTTGGCGATCCGATCTTCGATGCGGGCGGCCAATTCGTCGATCGGCACGCGATCCTGCTTCAGCGTGTCGCGGTCGCGCACCGTCACCGTGCCGTCGACCGCCGTCTGACCGTCGATGGTGAGACAGAACGGCGTGCCGGCTTCGTCCATGCGGCGGTAACGTCGGCCGATGGCGCCCTTTTCGTCGTAGAAGACGTTGAACTTCTTCCGCAGCGTGCGATAAATTTCGCCCGCCTTTTCCGGCATGCCGTCCTTCTTCACCAGGGGAAAGACCGCCGCCTTGATGGGGGCGAACCGGGGATGGAACTTGAGGACGGTGCGGACCTCGCCTTCGATTTCGTCTTCGTGGAACGCTTCGCACAGGAAAGCCAGGGTGGCGCGGTCGGCGCCGGCCGACGGCTCGATCACGTGCGGCAGGTAGCGCTGCTTTTCCTTGTCCGGCTCTTGGTCGTCGAAGTAGCGCAGATCTTTGCCGGCGAACTGGCCGTGCTGCTTCAGGTCGAAGTCGGCGCGGTTGGCGATGCCTTCCAGTTCACTGACGCCGAACGGGAACTCGAACTCGACGTCGGCGCAGCCCTTGGCGTAATGGGCCAGTTCGTCGGGGGCGTGGTCGCGCAGCCGCAGCCGGCTGCTTTGCAGGCCGTGTCTTACATACCACTGGTAGCGATAGTCGCGCCAGAACTTATACCACTCGGCCGATTCCTCGGGCTTGCAGAAGAACTCGATTTCCATCTGCTCGAATTCACGGCTGCGGAAGGTGAAGTTGCGCGGGTTGATCTCGTTGCGGAACGCCTTGCCGATCTGCGCGATGCCGAAAGGCGTGCGCACGCGCGAGGTGTCGACAACGTTCTTGAAGTTGACGAAGATCCCCTGGGCGGTTTCCGGCCGAAGGTAGGCGATGCTGGAACTGTCTTCCAGGGCGCCGACGTTGGTCTTGAACATGAGGTTGAAGGCGCGCGGCTCGGTGAGCGAGCCGGGGGCGTCGACGTCGGGACCGACGATTCGTGTTAGACCGAGCGTCTTGGAGGCTTCCAAGAACGGGGTGGTGGGGGTCGGATCGGGCGGCTTGACGCCGGCCTTCTTCGCGGCCTTCTCGAACTTTTTGACGGCGGCTTTCTTGGCGTCGTCGTCGCTGTCGAGGAAGGCGTAGGCCGGCAGCGCGGGGTCGCCGGCGTCGAGGACGAGCAGTTGGTCGGCGCGGT
>JBOFFD010000716.1:0-4600 GCA_051648425.1 Planctomycetia bacterium | reverse complement strand
ACGTGGGACACTCACAAAGACAACGAATCGGGTCTCAAGGACCGCTTGGTCCCGCCCGCCGACCTCGCCTACGCCACGCTGATCGAGGATCTCGAACAGCGCGGCCTGTTGGAATCCACCCTGGTGATTTGGCTGGGCGACTTCGGCCGCAGTCCGAAGATCAACGCCGACGGCGGCCGCGACCACTGGTCGTACTGCTACACCGCGGTTCTCGCCGGCGGCGGCGTCCGCGGCGGCCAGTACATCGGCGAGTCCGACCGAACCGGCGCCTACCCCAAGACGCTGCCCGTCACTCCCGCCGACCTGCACGCCTCGGTCTTCACCTCGCTGGGGTATGATCCCCACGCCATCACGTTCAATTCGTCCGACGGCCGGCCGATCCCGCTGTCCGAAGGCCGCGCGATTCCGTCGCTCTTCGGTTGATTGTTTTGGCGCTCCGAAATTCCTCCAGTCCTTCTTCCAACGGCCGCTTCGTCCGGTAAACTCTGGATGACGGGCGGTCGCGCCGCCCCCGCCAACGTTGCGCCTGGGAGTTCGTGCTTTGCAGCTTTGGAATTTCATTCCGTTTCGGTCGTCTTGGCTCACGTCGGCCCCCTCCCGCAGCGGGGCCACCGGCCGGCTGCGCGTCGAACGGCTTGAAGACCGCCTGGCGATGGACGGCTCGTTCGATCTCATCGGCCTCACCGCCCTGCGCGACGACCCACGGTTCGCCGAGATCGACGGCGGCGGCGTCGCGGTGGCCGTCATCGACCAGGGTCTCGACCGCACCCACCCGGTGCTGGCGCCGAACTATCTCACCGGCGTCGACTTCGCCAACGGCGACGCCGATCCCACGCCCACCGACGGCGCCTTGCACGGCACCCACGTCGCCGGCACCGTCGGGGCCGTCGACCCGAGCATCGGCGTCGCCACCGGCGTGGGGTTGATCGGTCTCAACGTCTTCCCGACGGGCGGCGGTTTTGCCTCCAACAGCACCATCGAAACCGCGCTCGATTGGGTGCTCGCCAACCGCGAAGCGTTCAACATCGTGGCGGTGAACATGTCGTTGGGCGGAGGCTTCTTCACGGCCCCCAGCCCAACCGACCCGTTCGCCGACGAAATCGAGGCGTTGGAAGCGGCCGGCGTGACCGTCGTCTCGGCGGCCGGCAACGACTACTTCTCCGATCAACGACCGGGGGCGTCGTCGCCGGGGATCGTCAGCACGCTGAACGTCGGCGCCGTCTACGAAGAGAACGAAGGGCCGCAGTCCTACGGCGACGGCGCCACCGACTTCACCACCGGCCCGGACCGCATCGCCAGCTTCAGCCAACGGCCGCCCGGGGCGCTGTCCAGCACGCTGTTCGCACCGGGGGCGTCGATCCGCAGCACTCGCACCGGCGGCGGCACGACGGAGCTTTCCGGCACCAGCATGGCGTCGCCCACCGTCGCCGGCGCGGTGGCGCTGTTGCAAGAGGCCGCCCTGCAGTTCGCCGGTCGACTGCTCGACCCGAGCGAAGTCCGCGACTACCTGGTCTCGAACGCCGACCTCGTCTTCGACGGCGACGACGAAAACGACAACGTGACCAACACCAACATCAGCTACCCGCGACTCAACATCTTCCGCGCCGTTGAAAACCTGTTCGACGTCTTCGGCGGCGGTACGCCCGGCGACCGCAACGGCACGATCGTCGGCGCGATCCGCGGCCCCTCGCTCGACGGCGGCCCCGAACCGTTTTCCGCCGGGACGATCGGCGTCGACGGCGTGTCCACTGACATCGGACCGACAGACGTCGACATGGTCCGCTTCGACGTCGTCGTCGGCGGCGACGTGACGATCGAAGCGCTGCCCGGCGCGGCCGGTCAGCCGGCCTTCGACGCCTACCTCCGCTTGTTCGACCGCAACGGCGTCGAACTGCAGGCCGCGAACGACGGCGTCGGCGCCGCACTGGTTTCATTGACCCGGACGCTCGCCCCCGGCCGGTACTACGTCGGCGTCAGCGGCTTCTCGAACATCGCCTACGACCCGAACGCCGTTTCCAGCGGAACGGCCGGCGCCGTCGGCGACTACCGCCTGTCGTTCAATCTCGTCGGCCCCGACCTCAACGGCACGCTCGACGGGGCGGTCGACGTCCGCATCGGTTCCGTCGGCCGGCCGACGACCTTGACCAGCCTCCTCGGCTCCGACTTCGGCCTGCCGAACGTCCTTTCCGACGTCGACCTTTTCCGCGTCGTCGTCCCCGACGACGGCGTTTTGCTCGCCGACGTCGACACGCCGACGAGCACCGGTTTCGCCGACACCTATCTGCGGCTGTTCGACGCGAACGGCGTCGAACTGGTTTTCAACGATAGCGCCTTGGCGGAAGACGAGTATGGTCGACGGTTGGAGACGCTCTCCGGCTCGCTCGCGTTTTCGGTCGACGGGCCGTTCGAGGGCCACGTCGGCGACGCCTACCTGCGGTTGGCGGTCGAGCGCGGCGGCGTCTACTTCATCGGCGTCTCCGACTTCTCGGCTCGCAACACCAACTACGACCCCGGCGCCGTGGCGGGCCGACCGGCCCCCGGCGCCGGCGGTTCGTACAGTTTGCGGGTGTCGTTCGTCGGCGAAGACCGCGACGGCACGATTCCGCAGGTGGTCGCCGCCCCCGTGACGCCGCTGCCGCTCGTCGACGCGGAACGCCGCCTCGGCCGCGATTTCGATGCGGTCCTTGGCGTCGACCGCGAAGTCGGCGGCCGCGACGTCGACTTCCACCGCTTCACGCCCGCCGGCGACGGCGTGATCGAAGTCGACGTCCAATCGCTGGGCCTCGTCGGCAACCTCGAACCGTTCGACGCCGTCCTGTACCTGTTCGACGCCGCGGGCCGAATACTCGCGGTGAACGACGCGCGGGCGGGGGGCGTCGATCCGACGTTGCTTTTCCAGGCGACCGCCGGGGCGACGTACTTCGTGGCGGTCGCCGGCGCCGGCAACAACGGCTTCGATCCGTTCCTGCCGGGGGCCGGGTCCGACGGCGCCGTCGGCCGGTACACCCTCACCGCGCGTCTCTTGCCGATCGGCGTCTTGCCGCTGGTGACCGACGACGCCCTCGCCAACGCCGGCGTCTCGACGCTGGCGGTCGGTCAGCCGAAGATCGAGTCGCTCGGCATGGACGGCTCGACGGCGCGCGGCTCGGGAGACGTCGATCTGTTCCGTTTCGTTCCCACGAAGACCGGCCGGGTGCGGTTTACGGCCAGGGCCGACACCTTCACGACCACCATCGCCGACCCGTTCCTGCGTGTGTTCACCGCCGACGGCGTCGAATTGGCCTTCAACGACGACGTCGACGCGAACACCCTTGACGCCGGCTTGGAACGGGCGGTCAGCGCGGGGACGGTCTATTTCGTCGGCGTGAACCCCAGCAATCCGCTCGCGCGAAACTACGACCCGTTCACCGGCATCGGCGGCGGCGTCGGCACGCGGGGGTCGTATTCGCTACTGGCCGTCGAACTCGCCGACCCGTTGTCACCGCCGCCGCCCGGTCCCGGTCCCGTTCCAGCGCCGCCGAGCGGAAATCCCCCGTCGACCGACGACCAGAGTCCGATCGTTCCAGGTCCGCGCGTGACGGCGTCGGCCCGCACCGCGCGGGAGTCGAATCGGCGGGAAACCGTTTCGGTTCGACTGCGTCTCGCGGCGGCTTCGTCGACGACCGTGCGGATCAACTTTCGCACATTGAGCGGCACGGCGAAGGCCGGCCGCGACTTCCAAGCCGTCCGCGGGACGGTCGCCGTCGCCGCCGGTCGGACCACGGCGGAGATCCGCGTTCGCATTTTGGGAGACCGCATCGCGGAACGGGTGGTGAAGTTCCGCATCGCGCTGACATCGACGACCGCGATTTTTTCACGGTCAACGGTGGAGGTGACGATCCGCGACGACGACGGGCGGTCGGCCGCCGTCGGCAGGAAACGCTTCGCGGCGGCCGTCGCGTCGATGCTGTTCGGCGTTCGTCCCGCGTCGGTCGGAACCGGTCCGAACACCGCCGCTCCGCCGGCCGGCGACCGAGCGGACCCGTCGGCGACCGACGCCTACTTCGCGGCGATCGGCGACGGGCTGCTGGCGTAGTGCGCTCCGCTGGCGACCGATCGTCGGCGATGAGCGGTTGGCGAGGGGCGAAGACGCGCCGCTGAGGAAAGCGTCGGCTAACGAAGACGGCCCGGTTGGGCCTTGTTGGCTAGCCGACTTCCAGCGGCGGTCAGCGGCGCGGCATCAGCGCGTCGGACTTGAGGGGGAAGGTCGCCACTCTGCGCGGCGGGGCGGTGAATTGCCCGGTGCCCAAGTTCATCGGCGGAATCGCGACGATCAACATCTGCTTGCTGGTGGTTTCCATGACGTACAGCACGTCGGCCACTTCTTGGCTGCGAAAGGTGCCGGTGACCATCATGAAGTGCGGTTTGCCGGCTTTCTTCGCCGGCGTCGCGCCGGCCTGCGGCTGCATGGCGTCAATCAGGTCGAGCGAAACGATCCCGCCCGGCAGTCCGCGCTGGTTCAACGAAACGCAAAACAGTTGGGCGCCGGTGTAGTCGAGCACCCAGCAGACGTCGATGTTTTCTTGGTTCGACGTACCGGTGACCATCTCGAAGTCTTCGT
>JBOFFD010000715.1:0-3748 GCA_051648425.1 Planctomycetia bacterium | reverse complement strand
GAGTTCGGCACCGTCACCGGCCGACCGCGCCGTTGCGGCTGGTTCGACGCCGTCGCCGTCCGTTACACCGCGCTGCTCAATGGCGTCGACGCCGTCGCCGTCATGCTGCTCGACGTGCTGTCGCAGTTCGACGAAATCGGCTTCTGCGAGGCGTACGAGCTGGACGGCGAGCGGACGACCGAGTTCCCGGTGAACCTCGAAACCCTGGCCCGCTGCAAGCCGATCTACCGGATGTTGCCCGGTTGGAAGACCGACGTCGGCGGCTGCCGCACGCCGGCCGACCTGCCCGCGAACGCCCGCCGCTACCTTGACGCCGTCTGCGAAGCCGCCGGCGTCCCACCGGCGTTGGCCTCCGTCGGTCCTAAACGCGAACAGACCATCCTGTTCGACTGACACGCGCCCGTGGCCGAAATCCGAACGTAGGGCCGACCTCCCGGTCCGCCCTTCGTCGGTCGGCGTCATAACAGCCCGGCGGTTTCCGGGTAACCGAACATCAGGTTGTAGTTCTGCACCGCCGCGCCCGACGCCCCTTTTATCAGGTTGTCGATGCAGCAAACGACGACCGCCCGTCCCTTCGCCACCCGCACGCTCACGTCGCAGAAGTTGCTATGGCTGCAATCCTTCGTCGTCGGCAGGTGGTCGACGACCCGCACGAACGGTTTGCCGGCGTAGAATTCGCGGAAAACGCCGAGCAGCGTCTTTTCGTCGGCCGGTTTGAGCAGCCGGCCGTAGGCGGTGGTGAGAATGCCCCGGTCCATCGGCACGAGGTGCGGGGTGAAAAGCACGTCGACCGGCGCTCCGGTGGCGCGCGTCAGAATCTGCTCGATTTCCGGCGAGTGACGGTGGACGCCGACGTTGTAGGCCGAGAAGTTTTCGTTGCATTCGGGGTAGTGCGTTGACAATTTCGGCGTTCGCCCGGCGCCGGAGACGCCGCTCTTGCTGTCGACGATGAGATCGCCGCGGTCGATCCAGCCGCCGGCCAAGAGCGGCGCCAGGCCCAAGATCGCCGTCGTCGGGTAGCAGCCGGGATTGGCGATCAATCGGGCCGAGGGGATCTCACCGGCGAACAGTTCGGGCAGGCCGTAGATGGCGTGGCCGAGGTTCTCAACGTCTTCATGCCGATGGCCGTACCACTTCGCATAAACCTCCGGGTCGCGGAGGCGGTAGTCGGCGCTGAGGTCGACGACTCGCACGCCGCGAGAGAGCAGCGGGGCGGCCGCCTGCATGCTGGCCACGTGCGGCAGCGCCAGGAACGCCACATCGGCCTTGGCGGCGACGGCGTCGGCGTCGAACGCTTCGCACTTCGCGTCGATGCGCCCGGTCAAGCTGGGGTGCAGGCTGGCGACGGTCGGTTCGCTGGCGTCGCGGGTGGTGATCGACGTGATCGTCGCCTGCGGATGGCGCAGCAGAATCTTCATCAACTCAAGGGCCGTGTAGCCCGATGCCCCGACGATCGCCGCGCGAGCCATGAACCTTCCCCTTCCGGAGGCGGCGCCGTTGGTGGCCGCCCCCGTCGCAAATACAACCCAGTGGTCGCGCCGCGACGGACGGCGGCGGCGAACGACACCTTCGTTTATTACGGACAACCGGCGGAACGAGCAGCATGACCAGCAACGAACCGCCGATCGAAGTCGAAATCCCCGGTCGAATCAATGATACGCGGGCGGCCGTCGGGTTCGCGCTGGGCGCCGGCCTGTTCCTGTTCGGCGGCGTCGCCTGCCTGTCGATCGGCGTCTGGTACGCCCTGGGACCATGGTTCGGGGCGGCGGTCGCACTGTTGGGGGCGCCGCCGGCGTTCGTCCTGCTGACGATCCTGCTGACGATCTTCCGCACCGCCAACGCCGTCCGCATGATGGGCCAGGCGATGAGCGACCGCAGCCGGGCGGGCGCGTTCGGCCGAGGCCCGAATTTCGCCGCCGGTGGCGTTTCCTCTGTTTCCACTTTCACGACGGTTCAGGTCGAACAGACCGGCTCCTCCGACGGACTCTTAGGCGCGCTGGCCGCCCGCCGCGACGCCGACGACCTATTCGGCTACCTTGAGAAGCTGGAACAGGCGTTGCAGACCGTGGACGACGAACGGCGCCGGGAGCTTGGCCGCGAGGCGGCAAGTTGGCTCACCCGCAGCACGCAGAAAGCCTTGCTCGCCGGCCGCGCCCGCGAAGTGCTGCCGGCGCTGGAACAGGCGGTCGAGCTGCTGGGCGATCTGCCGGAAATGAAGCATTTGGTCGAAGTCCTACCGACGGTCCGGCAAAGCGCCGAACTGTTGCGGTCGGTCGAGGAAGAAGCGGACGACGACGATCCGCCGCCGGACCGGGGTCCGCACGGCCACGACGGATTGTTCAACGGCGAGGCGCGTTCGCCGCTATAATAAGCGACCGGCCGGATCGGCCGTCGGGAGAGTTGCACGGATGTCTCTCGTTTCCACCGAATCGTTGGTCAAGCGGTACAAGACCTTCACCGCGTTGGCCGGCGTCGATTTGACGATCGAACCGGGCGAAATCTACGGCCTGCTCGGCCCGAACGGCGCCGGCAAGACGACGCTGCTGCGGCTGCTCATGGGCTTCCTGCGACCGACTTCCGGGACGGCGACCGTCTTGGGGCTGGACTGCCACCGCGACCTCGTGCGGGTGCATGAAAAAGTCTCGTACCTCCCCGGCGAGGTGCGTCTTTTTCCGTTCATGCGCGGCCGCGACGTTCTGGAGTTCCTCAGCAAGGCCCACCCCGCCGGCGACCTTCCCAAAGCGTTGGAATACGCCAAAAAGCTCGACGTCGATTTGACCCGGAAGGTCGCGTTCTGCTCAACCGGCATGCGGCAGAAGCTGGCCCTGACGGCCGTTTTGGCCGCCGCCACCCCGTTCGTCATTCTCGACGAACCGACCGCCAACCTCGACCCGACCGTCCGCGGCGACGTGCTCCACTTGCTGCGCACCGCCCGCGACGACGGCCGCACCGTCCTTTTTTCGTCGCACGTCTTAAGCGAAAGCGAAGCCGTCTGCGACCGCGTCGCCATCCTGCGGCGCGGCCGACTCGTCAAAGTGCAGCCCATCCACGAATTGAAACGCCAGCACCGGATCACGGCGCGACTGTTCGATCCGCTGCCGCCGGTGCCCGACGACTTGGCGGCCGATATCGTCGTCGAACTCGTCCCGGACGCGCCGTCTTACACCTACCGCATGGTGACCGCCGGTTCGTTGCCTCCGGTCCTGCGCTGGCTGGCCCAGCTTCCCTTGGACGACGTCGGCATCGAACCGCTGGGGTTGCAGGCGGTGTACGAAGAATTCCACGGAGCCGACGTCGTCGACGCCTCTTACACGGTGGACGACCCGGCCGTCGTCGGAGTCGCTTCATGAACGGACCCTGGCTCGCGTTGCTGCGGAAGAATTGGAACGACGCCCGTTGGCTGCTGTTCGGGTCGGCCGGCTTGCTGGCGTCCTTCGCCTTCGTCTATGTTCAGATGACGACTAAGATCGACCTCGGAGCCTTTTCATTCTTCCTCGACAAACTGCCGCCCAACTTCAAACGGCTGTCGTCGATTCCTATCGATACGATCGCCACGCCGGGCGGCATGATAAGTTTGCTGTGGGTCGACCCGGTGGTGGTGTTCACGTCGCTGACCTGGGCGGTGGCGCGCGGGTCGGATTCGATCAGCGGCGAGATCGGCCGCGGGACGATGGAAGTGCTGCTGGCGCAACCGTACCGCCGAGCGACCGTACTGGCGACCCAAGCCGCCGTGACGGTCTTCGGCGCC
>JBOFFD010000714.1:0-3183 GCA_051648425.1 Planctomycetia bacterium | reverse complement strand
GATTCGGACGATGTAGCCCCGGCTGGTGAACGCCTTGGCCAATCGCTCGCGCAGCGTTTCGTTGTCGTCGACGATGAGCAGGGTCGGCCGATGGTCTTCGGTCGCCTTCCATCGTCCTTCAGACTCCAACATCTGTTCGGGTCCGTTGGTTGGACGGGGGGCGGCGTCGGTCGCGTCGGCCATGGCCGTCAGTACCGTCATCGTGCAGCGTCTCCCAAGACGATCCCCGCTTCATCCAGGAAGATGATACCTACGTTTTTCCAGTCGGAAAACGTGGCAGATCGTCGCAAGACGCCGCACGGGAACGTTCGTCGGGAACCGGCCGCCGCCGCTTTTCCTTCCAAACCGGCCGGTATCCTACGGACCGGACCCCGCCTCGGCGAACGGCTTTTTCATTGCAAGCCGTAGGAGTGGCGTCGCCGCAAGCCGTATCAGTTCGGGCCGGCGATCTTCCAGAGGTGGGCGTCGCCGCGGATGTAGACGGCCGAGCCGGCGACCGCCGGCGACGACGTCAGCGCCTCGCCGAACTCGCCGCCGCCGACGATCTTCCCTTCCACGCCGCCCACGTCCACCACCTGGCCGGCGCCGGCTTCGTTGAAGAAGTACAGCTTACCGGCGACGGCCGCCGGAGTTCCGCTGAACGGACCCTTGAGCCGAAGCTGCCAGGCCGTTTCTCCGGTGTCGACGGCCGCCGCCGTCAGAACGCCGTTGCGACCAACGGTGAACGCCTTCCCGCGATACACCACCGGGCTAGGCGTCGACGGCGACGACTTCGCCGCCGACCACAACGACTTCGGCGGCCCGCCCGCCGCGTCCAGGTCGAGCGCGGTCAAGCCGCCCGCGGGAACGTACAGCTTGCCGTCGACCGCCGTCAGCGACGGAATGGCCGAGCAGCCCAGTTCCATCGACCAAACCAGTTTGCCGGTCTTCGGTTCGTAGGCGTCGAGTTGCGACGACGCCTGCATGACGACGAGCGACGGGCCGTCCTTGGAAGTCTTCACGACGACGGGCGACGCCCAGTTCGCCTTCGCCGGTCGGTCGACCTTCCAGCGGTCTTGGCCGGTGGCGGCGTCGACGCCCAGCGCGATCGATTCGCTGTCGTTGTCGAGTTGCACCACGACGACGCCGTCGACGACCGTCGGCGACGACGCCATGCCCAGGCTGTTGCTGACGTTGGCGTAGTCGACCATCAGGCCGCGCAGCCACTGAAGTTCGCCGTTGAGACCGAAGCAGGCGAGGTCGTTCGACGAGTAGAGGACGTAGACGAATTTGCCGTCGCTGGCCGGCGTGGGGGCGGCGACGCGCGACGTTTCATGACACAGCGTCCGGCCGGTGGCGTAGAAGCCGCGTTCCCAACGCCGCTCGCCGGTGGCGACGTCGTACGCCGACACTAAGAGACGGTCCTGCCGGTGGCCGTCGGCCGCGCTGACCAAAACCTGGTCGCCGACGACGATCGGCGTCGACAGCCCCACGCCGGCGAGGTCGGCCTTCCAAGCGACGTTTTTCGTCGCCGACCATTCGACCGGGGGAATGCCTTCGGCGGCGACGCTCGTGCTGGCGTTGTCGCCGCGGAATTGCAGCCAGTCGGCGACGGCCGGGGCGGGCGCCGCCGCGACTAAGAAAAAAGTGAAACCAAGAAGCCGTTGCATGAGTTGAATCTCCGTTGTACGCCGTGTGGGGATCTTAGCGTGACGCCGTGTCTTCGGGCGGCTGCGACGCGATCGCCGTGCCGGTGCGGTCGCACACCCGCAGTTGCAACGTCCATTTCTGCGCCCAATCCTCCATCTGTTCGTTTTGACAGAGTTTGAGCAGCAGGACGTTGCGCCCCTTCTTAAGAGCGGTGCGGAACTGATACTGGTCGAAACCGGTGCCGCGATGGTACTCGCCGCGGGCGAAGAGCAGTTCGCCGTTCACCCAAATCTTAAAGGCGTTGGGCGTCGCCATCCGCAGTTCAACGGACTTCGCGTCCGCCGCGTAGAAGTCCGCGGTCGCATACGCCACGGCGCCCTTGTAGGGCGACGTCTTCTTGTCGAGGCCGGCGGCGTCGTACGCTTTAGTCAGGTCGAGGGTGCCGTATTCGTCGTCGGCGGCGTGCTTCGACCAACCGATCTTACCCTCGCCCTTGCCGACGTACTCGGCTTTCAGATCGACGGTTCCGGGGGTCTTTTCCGGCGGGTAGACGGTGTTGAAACCTTTGAGGCCGACGTTGTCGAACGGGGCGACGAGATGCCAGGTGGTCAGAAAGCCGAAATGCTTGGCCAGGTCGACTTCGACGTCGAGGCCGCGCAGGGATTTGGCCGCCCGCTGCACTTGGTCGTCGTCGCGGGCCGAGGCGAGGGCGGTCGAAAAAGCCTTCTTCGCGGCGTCCTTATCGCCGTCCTTCAGGATTTTATCGGCCTCTTCCAACTTCACCGCCACGCCGCCGCGCCGCAGTTCGACGCTGGGGTCGTCGGCCATGCCGGCGATCATCGATTCGGCGGTCTTGTCGGCGCGAAGCAGCAGGCGGAAGGCGGCGGCCCGGCCGCGCGGGTCGTTCGCCGTATCTTCGACGAACGCTTTCAGCGCCGGCGCCGGCAGTTTGCCGGCGGCCGTGTCGGCGACGACGTCGGCGGCCAGCAGAATGTAGTTCGCGGCGATCGGGTCGGCGTCGGTGAGCGACCCCAACAGCGACGGCAGTTTGTCGGCCGGCAAACGGATCAGCGCGTACCACTCGGCCGACGCCTCGACGTTGCCCAGCCCTTTACCCTTCACCGCCGCCTTCAACGCCGCCGCCGGGTCGTCCGCCGTCGCGCCGCCGGCCGCGGGGCCGCTTGCAAGCAGGATCGACGCCGTCGTCGACCAAATCATGCCGATGATCCACGCACGCATACAACGGTCCTCCAGAAGCCGGTTCGTCGACCAACTCAGCCGGCATTGTGAAAAACCGCTTCCGGCCTGTCCAACGACGCCCACGGCGCGGCGACGCGGAAACCGGTCCAAGATCGACGGCGGCTCGGCGAAATCCAGGGCGTTGCCGTCACCGCGGTTCACGAACAATGCGTACTTCCTCAACCTGAAAGGCGACTGCGATGGGACTGTTCGACAAGCTTCGCGGCGAATTCATCGACATCATCGAATGGACGGCGCCGAGCGACTCGGACGTCCTCTGCTACCGCTTCCCCCGGCACAACAACGAAATCAAGT
>JBOFFD010000713.1:0-1512 GCA_051648425.1 Planctomycetia bacterium | reverse complement strand
TCTTACAGGCGCTGCGAAGCGTGCGCGGCGGCGCCCGCGTCGACGACCCCAACCCCGAAGGCAAATACCAGTCGCTGGAAAAGTACGGCCGCGACCTGGTGCTGCTCGCCAAACGCGGCAAGCTCGACCCGGTCATCGGCCGCGACGCCGAAATCCGCCGGGTCGTTCAAGTCCTCAGCCGTCGCACGAAGAACAACCCCGTGCTCATCGGCGAGGCGGGCGTCGGCAAAACCGCCATCGTCGAAGGGTTGGCCCAGCGCATCGTCAACGGCGACGTCCCCGAAGGTCTTAAAGACAAGCGGGTCGTCGCGCTCGACGTCGGCGCCCTCATCGCCGGCGCCAAGTACCGCGGCGAGTTTGAAGACCGTCTCAAGGCCGTCTTACGCGAGATCGGCGAAGCCGACGGCAAAGTAATCCTGTTCATCGACGAAATGCACACCGTCGTCGGGGCCGGCGCCGCCGAGGGCGCCGTCGATGCCGCCAACCTTCTGAAGCCGGCGCTGGCGCGCGGCGAGCTTCACTGCGTCGGCGCCACCACCCTCGACGAGTACCGCAAACACATCGAAAAAGACCCGGCCTTGGAACGCCGCTTCCAACCGGTCTTCGTCGGCGAACCCAGCGTCGACGACACCGTCGCCATCTTACGCGGTCTGAAAGAGCGCTACGACGTCCATCACGGCGTCCGCATCACCGATCCGGCGCTGGTCGCGGCCGCGCAACTTTCCAACCGCTACATTCAAGACCGCCAACTGCCCGACAAGGCGATCGACCTCATCGACGAGGCCGCCAGCAAACTACGCATGGAAATCGACTCCATGCCGACCGAACTGGACGAACTGAACCGCCGGGTCACGCAGCTTCGGATCGAACAGGCGGCGCTGAAGAAGGAAAGCGACGACGGCAGCCGCAAACAGTTGGCCGTCGTCGAACGAAAGTTGGCCGACCTCGTCGAAGAACAGAAAGTGTTTCGCGTCCGCTGGGACAATGAAAAACAACTGATCGCCCGCGTGAAGGACGGCTCGAAATCGATCGAGCAACTGAAAATCGAACTGGAACAAGCGCAGCGGTCGGGTGATCTGAATCGGGCGGCGGAACTGCGCTACGGCTTGCTGCCGACGGCCGAGAAGGCGATCGTCGACGCCGAAAATGAACTAAAATCGCTGCAAGCCGCCGGTTCGCTTCTGAAGCAGGAAGTGACCGCCGACGACGTGGCGGAAATCGTCAGCGCCTGGACCGGCGTCCCCGTCTCTAAGATGCTGGAAGGGGAAAAGGAAAAACTCCTATCGATGGAGAATCGGCTCAACCAGCGGGTGGTGGGTCAGGAAGAGGCGGTGGCGGCCGTCGCCAACGCCGTCCGCCGCGCCCGCGCCGGTCTCAAGGATCCCAACCGACCGATCGGTTCATTCCTCTTCCTGGGGCCGACCGGCGTCGGTAAGACGGAGACCTGCAAGGCGCTGGCCGAATTCCTCTTCGACGACGAACAGTCGATGATCCGCATCGACATGAGCGAGT
>JBOFFD010000712.1:0-3667 GCA_051648425.1 Planctomycetia bacterium | reverse complement strand
TGGGCGGCGCCCTGCACGCACTGAACTTCGAGGCGGCCCCGGCCGACTACTACCGCCGCGCCAACGACGAAATCCTGATCGTCTTGCAATGCGAGCATATCGCCGCCGTCCGCAAAGCCGACGAAATCTTCTCGGTGCCGGGCGTCGACGCGATCTTCGTCGGCCCGAACGACTTGATGGCCAGCATGCGCGGGCCGGACGGCGCCAACCCGTCGGCGGCCGAGTTCGAGGCCGCCCTGCAAGAGATTCTGGCGGCCTGCAAGCGAAACAACGTCGCCGCCGGCATCCATTGCTTCGTTGTGGAGGACGTGCAGCGCCGCCTGGCCGAAGGCTGGCGGTTCATCGCGCTGGGAAGCGACCTTTCGATGATGCTCGATGCCGCCAAACGGGATTTGGCCGTGCTCGGCAAGCAACCGAAAGGCAACCTGGCGAACTACTGACGCAATTCCATAGCCCGCCGCGCGAGCAAGGAATTCCTGCTCTTTGATTCGGTTTCCATCGGCGGGGGCTTTGTAAGACAGCTTGGTCATTGGTCTGAATTAGTTTGGAGCTTCACCCGATGGCCGCGTGGATTGGTCGCTTCGCCCCCCGCACCATCGCCAGCCGCTTGCTGCTTTGCTTTTTGCTGATTTCGCTGCTGCCGGTGATCGTCATGGGCGGGTTGACGTTCACCCTGGCGGCGCTGTCGCTGCGCGAGTACGTCGGCGACCACTTGCTGGCGATCGCCGACGCCAAGACGTCCCGCCTCAACCAGTACGCCGACGACAAGCTGCGCAGTGTGACCGCGCAGGCCCGCAACCCCACCATCGCCCAGGCGTTCGAGGTATTGTCGACCGCGGCGGGCAAGCTGCCGCTCGATTCACCCGAATACGTCAAGCTGACCGAAAAGTATCGTCCCTACCTGCGCGACTACGCCGACGCGATGGAGTACGCCAATCTGTTGTTGGTCAGCCCGACCGGGAGAATCCTGCTGACGGTGGAACCCAGTCCGCTGGCGGGCGCCGACCTTCGGTCGAACGAACTGAAGGGGACCGAACTTAGCAATCTGATCGAGCGGACGCGCACACTGTTGCAGGCCGACGTCAGCGACTTCGGCCTGTACCCCGGCTCCACGGAACCGACCGCCTTCATGGCCGGCCCCGTCTTTGAAGACGCGAAAATCGTCGGCGTCTTCGCCATGCAGATCGACAACGAGGAAATCTACGGCGTCATCAACGACTACACGGGATTGGGCGAAACCGGCGAAGCGATTATCGGCACGAAGGTCGGCGACGAAGTGGTGTTCGTGGCGCCGTCGCGCTTCGATCCGAACGCCGCCTTCAATCGCCGCGCTCGGCCGGGGTTGAAGCGGTCGGAGCGGATCGTGGAAGCAGCCAGCGGGTCGAAGGGCCTGGGCGAGAACATCGACTACCGCGGCGCGACGACCGTCGCCGCCTGGACCTACCTGCCCGTGTTCCGGTGGGGCATGGTCGTCAAGCAAGACGACGCCGAGGCGTACGCCTTGGTCTACAGGCTGCGCAACGCCTTCCTGGTACTGTTTATGCTGTCGGTTCTGCCGGTGGTGTTGGCGGCGCTGGTGGTGGCGCGGTCGATCTCGCGGCCGATCGCGCAGGCGGTGCGGGCGGCCGAGCAAATCGCCGACGGCGACCTGACGGCCCAAGTGGCCGTCCACGACGGCGATCGCGGCGACGAAGAGACCGGCCGGCTGCTGAACGCCGTCGCCGGCATGGCGCGGAACCTCAACTCGCTGATCGGCAAGGTCCATCTATCCAGCATCCAACTTCTCTCGGCCGCCAACCAGATCGGAGCGTCGTCGGATCGGCAGGAGTCGACGATCCGCGACTTCGGGGCGTCGACCACGCAAATCTCCGCCGCCGTCAAGGAAATCTCGGCCACCAGCGAGGAGCTGGCGGGGACGGTGACGGAAGTGGCCGACGTCGCCGGCCAGACGGCGGCGGTGGCCGACGTCGGGCGGGCCGGCCTGGAGGAGATGGAAGAGAGCATGATGCAGCTCGAAGACGCCACCCGCTCCATCACCGGGAAGTTGACGGTCATCAGCGAAAAGGCGGCCGGCATCACGTCGGTGGTCACCACCATCACCAAGGTCGCCGACCAAACCAACCTGCTTTCGGTCAACGCCACCATCGAAGCCGAGAAGGCGGGCGAGGCCGGCCGCGGCTTCCGCGTCGTCGCCCGCGAAATCCGCCGACTGGCCGACCAAACCGCCGTCGCCACCCTCGACATCGAACGGATGGTGAAGGACATGCAGTCGGCGGTGTCGGCCGGCGCCATGGAAATGGACCGCTTCCGCAACGAGGTGCAGCTCGGCGTCAAGCGCGTCGAGAGCATCAGCCGGGAACTCGGCCGGGTGATCGAACCGGTGCGGTCGATGACCACCCGCTTCCAACAGGTCAGCGAGGGGATGCGGTCGCAGTCGCTGGGCGCCCGCCAAATCCGCGACGCGATGGTGCAGCTCAGCGGCGGCGCCACCGCCTCGACCGAGTCGCTCGACCAGTTCAAACGGGCGACCGAAGCGATGCGTTCGGCGGTCCACTCGCTGAACGAAGAAGTCTCGCGGTTTAAGATCACCGCCTGAAACACGGACTCTTCCGCCCTACTTGGAAGTTGCGGCGTCCCGTCTCAACGCTCTTCACGGGTGGACCACAGTTCCGCCCTACAACGGAGGAACCACTCATGCTTCACCTCGTCGGCCGATGGTTTGTCTTAGGTCTTGCCTTGGTTGCGACTGCGGCCGACGCCGTTGAAACGAAGCGAAAACGCCCGAACGTCGTCCTCGTCATGACCGACGACCAAGGCTACGGCGACCTCGGCTGCCACGGCAACCCCATCGTTCGCACGCCGAACCTCGACCGGCTGTCGCGCGAATCCGCCGTGCTGCCGTACTTCTACGTCAGCCCCGTCTGCACGCCGACGCGGGCGTCGCTGCTCACCGGGCGTTACAACTACCGCACGCGAGCGATCGACACCTACCGCGGTCGGGCGATGATGGATCCCGCCGAAACCACCGTCGCCGAGCTGCTGCAACCAGCCGGCTACACCTGCGGCGTCTTTGGCAAATGGCACCTGGGCGACGTCGCCCCGCTGCGGGCGGTCGACCAGGGTTTCGCAACGGCGCTCGTCCATCGCGGCGGCGGCCTCGGCCAGTCCAGCGACCCGCCCGGCGCCGAGGGCAAGTACACCGACCCCGTCCTTTTCCGAAACGGCGCCGCGGAGCACTGTCAAGGGTATTGCACCGACGTCTACTTCACCGAAGGAATGAAGTGGGCCGAGGAGCAGGCCGACGGCGGCAGGCCGTTCTTCCTTTATCTGCCGACCAACGCCCCGCACGGACCGTTCAACGACGTCCCGCAGGACAAGTACGCCTATTACAAAAGCAAAGCGATCGCCGTCGACGGCTTTCCGGTCGTCGGCGGTCGCGGCGCCGATCCCAAGTTGAACGCCGACGTCTTGGCCCGCGTCTACGCCATGATCGAAAACGTCGACGACAACGTCGGTCGGCTGCTGGCATGGCTCGACGCCCGCGGCTTGGCCGACGACACGCTGGTGCTGTTCCTGACCGACAACGGTGAAGCGACCGCCGGTTACAACGCCGGCCTGCGCGGCCGGAAGACGGAGGTCTACGACGGCGGTATTCGGTCGCCGTTCT
>JBOFFD010000711.1:0-2936 GCA_051648425.1 Planctomycetia bacterium | reverse complement strand
CGGCCGTCGCCGGCCCGCCTCACCGCCATTGTCCGCTCGGCGGTCGTGTCGGCGTCCTTCAGTTTCTTCAAGGCCAGCGCCACGTCGACGGCTTCCTTGCCCGCCTCCAACCGCAGGCTTTCCGCCGAGAAGGCGTCTTTCGGGGCGGCGGCCGGCGCGGCCGACGACTTCGCCGCCGCGCCGCGCGATTCGCGGAGCGCGAAGAGCCGACGCCGCTGAAGTTCGGTTACCGGCGCCGCATCGGAAAGCTCCGACAGTTCGTCGACCGCCAGCCCGCCGGCCAGCGCTTCGGCGCCGAGACGGCTCAACCCGCGACCGCCTAGCGGTGCGCTGTCGAAGGAAGCCGGTCGTCGGCCGAACGCGACCACGCCGTCGGGAATCGCCGCGAAGCTGGTGTACGGGGTGGCGACGCCGAACTCGCGGGCCAACCGCACCACTTCGTCGACCAGTTCCTTGCTTTCGCCCGACAGGCGGATTTGGTCTAAGAGATAGCCGATCTTACGCCGCGCCCACAGGCCGGGCAGGAAGTCGTTTTCGCGTTTCTCGGCGGGTAAGACCAGTTCGTAGACGAACTCTTCCCGGCGGTCGCCCAATCGGCCCGAAAGTTTCACCGCGACGGGCCCGGCCCCGGTGTACCGGCCGACCACGACCAGTTGCCCGCCGTGGAACAGATCCGGCAGTTTCGGCGGATACGTTTCGATCAGTTTCACCGCCGGATGGTCCAGCGTCAATGTAAGATCGGCGAAGACCGGCCGTTGGATTTTCGTGAAGAAGGTCGACACCTTTTCTTCGAGGTCTTCCCGCGGGCGGACGTACGTGCTGGTGGAGCGGGTCGCCTCGGCCAGTTGGTCCAGCAGGTGGGCGTTGACGTCGTCGCCGACGCCGAAGACGAAGATGCGGGTGCCGGCGGCGTTCCGACGGCGGACGTTCGCCAGAATGGCCGTCGGATCGGTCTCGCCGATGGTCGGCTGACCGTCGGTGAGGAACAGAACGGTGAAGTTGCGGGCGGCGTCGGTCCGCAGGTGCAACGCTTCGTCCAGGGCGGCGTCGATGGCCGTGCCGCCCTCGGCCCGTAGGCCGTCGGCCCACTGCTTCGCCGCCGCTATATTTAGGGGCGTCGCCTGTTCCAGCGACGGCCGATACGTCTCGGCGACCGTCGAAAACCGCACGACGGCGAAGCGGTCGCCGGGGTCGAGCGCCCCGAGACAAAACTTCAGCGCCTTGCGGGCCTGCTCCATCTTCTCGCCCTGCATACTGCCCGAGGCGTCGACCACGAAGACGACGTCGCGGGGGACGCGCACTTCCTGTTTCGCGTCGGTGCGGGGGCTGATGAGCATTAGGAACTCGCCCGGCTTGCCGGCGTCGGCGCGATGAGCCACCAACGACAGCCCGACCTCGCGCGGGTCGACCGTCCAATAAAGCTGGAAGTCGCGGACCTCGGCGGCGGGCGGAACCTCGGCGCCGACGACCGCCTTGTGGTCGCCCTGGCGGTAGACGTCGACGTCGTGCGACGGCGAGTAGATGCTTTTGAGCGATGCGGTGCTGTGCAGCTCGACGCGCACGGCGAACGCGCCGCCGGCCGACGGCGCGGGTACCGCGGCGGGTTCGGGGACGCCTCGCCCCAACGGAACGGGCGGCCCGGGAATGGGCGGCCGGGGCCGGACCGGCGGTGCGACGCCGGTGGTGGGACCGCCGGCGGGGCGCGGCAGCACGTACCGCGCGACGCCGGCGTCGGCGGTCACGATTTCGGTGTAAGAGATCTCCATCTTTTGCCGACCGCGCGGCGGAATGGGGTAGACCCGCACCCGCCAGACGTCGTTCCCCAGGAACTCTAAGAGGCCGGGGTCTTTCAGTCGGCGGACGACGTCTTCGTAGGCCGCGCGGGCCTTGTCGGCGGCGAGCAGTTCGGCGTCGAGCCGTTTGCCGTCGACCCACATCGCGAAGCTGCGGACGGCGGCGCCCTTGGGCAGTGGAAAGAGGTAGACCGCTTCCTGAACTTGATCGGTGTCGTTGACGAATTCCTGGTTGAGCTTCGTCTCGGCCGCCTGGTCGCGGACGACGACGTCGACCCGTTGGTTCTCCAGCCGCAACGGCGGCGCCTTGGGGTCGGCGGGCACTAACACGCCGTGGGCGTCGGCCGAGGGCGTCGCACCGAAAAACAGCGCCGCCGCGACGACGGCCGTCGCGAAGAAGTGGAATCGTCGATCGCGCATCGCATCCGTCCTTGCGTCGAAAAACCACCTACGACGACGGACCGGCTAGACGTGAGGGCAGCCGGTGAACTCCGCCGTCGGTCGTCGGGCGACATTGTTTTCGACGCGCGGACCCGGCGTTCGGTTCCCCGAAGACTGCTACTTGCCGCGCCAGACCTCGGAGGAGCGGTCGACGACCTTCTGCGAGTCCAAGACGCGCGTGGCGGCCGGGGTGAACAGGGTCCGCCACAAGGGGAACTCGGTGTAGGGGCGGTCGTCGGTGACGACCGGGGCGTCGCCGACGAGGCGCTTCAGGCCGGCGGCGTCGAGCAGGTAGAGGTTTTTGTAGTTGGCGGGGTCGCGGTAGAGGCCGCCCCATTCGCCTAAGTCTTCGATCGCGGCCAGCTTTTCGTACAGCGTTTTCAGTTGTTCGGGGGTCTGGGCCGTCGAGCGGTGGGCGCCGACGAGATAGAAGCCGTGGAACTTCAAACCGCCCCACATCGAACCTTCGGGAAAGACGTCGAGGAACGTCCGGGCGACCATTAAGATTTGCGATTCATACTCGACCGGAACCCACATGCAGAAGACGCCGCCCGGCGCCAACCGCTCTTTGCATAGGCCGAAGAATTCGCGCGAGTAAAGATTGACCGAACCGGCGCTGTGCAACGGCGGCGCCGGGTCGATCGTAATGACGTCGTACGGCTCCTTGTGGACGGCGAGGAAATTCCGGCCGTCGGCCGCGTG
>JBOFFD010000710.1:0-1760 GCA_051648425.1 Planctomycetia bacterium | reverse complement strand
TTGCGGTGCAGGGTTTGCGAGCCGTAGCGGTAGAAATCGTCGTCTTCGATATCGTCGTGGATGAGCGACGCCTTGTGGAAGACCTCCATCGCCAAGGCGACCCGGCGGGCGCCGTCGTCGAAGGTCGGCTCGGCGTCGGAGGAGATGCCGTCGCCGCTGGTGGACCCGCCGCGGAGGGCGTCGAAGGCCGCCAGGGTGATGAACGGGCGGAACCGTTTGCCGCCGCGCTTGACGAAGTCGAGGGCGATCGCCTCGGTGGCGGCGGCCGGCTGCTTGACGGGATCGACCATGCCGCCGGTGCGGTCGCGCAGGCCGGGGGCCAGGCGGTAGAGGTGGTCGTCGAAGACGGAGTTGGCGGCCCTCAGCAGCGGCACGTACGACTGCGTTTGCACCTTCGGTTCGTGGTACAGGTCGAGGACTTCGTGGATCCAGTCTTCGTCGAGGGTGGTGTTTTTGCAGTCGCCCGAATGCAACGGCACGGCGTACGACGGCACGCCGGCCAGCAGCACCTTGTCGATCGCCTTTTCGAGCACGTTCAGGCAGGCGACCCCCAGAATGGCGTCGATGCGGCCGCTGACGATGATCTTCAGGATGATCGGCGTGCCTTCGGCGACCAGCACCTTATAGCCGAGTTCCTCGGCCTTCACCTTGAAGTCGGCGATGTCGCAGGCGCCGCAACGCTTGCAATCGAGGCCGAAGTCGTCGTAATCGGCGGGGCAGCCCTCGGCGTGTTTCAGGCAGTGCGGCAGCAGCAGCATCCGCCGATTGAACGGCACCGCCGCGAACTGTTCCTTCCAGAAGGCGTTGCCGATCATCACCATCGCGAAGCCGAGGTACTTTTCGTCCAGCCCACGGCTTTCCAGGAACTCGCGGCTCCACCGTTCGAGCTGCTTGCGGGTGAACGGCTTCGACCGGTCCAACCCGGCGATGAAATGGATCGCTTCGGCCTTGAGATGTTCGCGCAGCGAGCGCGGCTCCGGGTTGACCTTGAGGTGCTTGCTGCCCTTCTTCGGGGCGTCGGCGGCCGGCGCCGCTACGGGCGACGCTTCGACCAGCTCGGGGGCGGCATCCGTCAGTGCGCTCGTCGTCGACATCCCGTCATCCCTCGATTGAGAACCGAACGACCCGCGCCGAGCCTGACGCCCAGGCGTCGACCGCGACGCCCTCCGGCGGGTGGACCGTCCGCGTCAGACGGCCGACGATCGCAGGGGCGTGCCGTCGCGTCCAGCCGAATCCAACGTTTCGACGACGCTCCGCAGAGCGCCGACCGTAAAGATTAAAGGGTAAAGCTGCTCGAAATACCAGAGTTTGGCGAAATAGAACCCGATCGGGGCCGGTTGCAGGTATCGGCCGTCGCGAACCGCCGACGCCAGCCAATCGACGCCGGCGGCCAACGCCGCCGCCGCTTCACCCTCCATCGACCCCGCCGGCAGGTCGCCCGCGTCTTCGCGCCGGGCCATGCAGGCGGCCAGCGCTTCGACCGCCAGCGCCGTTTCCTCGACCGTCGACGGCGTTTCGGGGGCGCCGCCCCAGCCGCCGTCGGCGTTGCGAGCGGCAGTCAGCCAGTCGACCGCCATCAGGCCTTGCGGCGAGCTGGTCAGCCGCAGGTCGACCAAGGCCAGCAGCACGCGGGCGGTGCCGTAGGTGGGGTTTTCGTCGTCGGGGGCGTGTTGACAGCCGAACCACAACGGCAGCCACGAACCGTCCGGCCGCTGCGTTTGCTCAAGATACACCACGCCGCGGACGACGGCGGCGTCGAT